>CAMWPE010000297.1 GCA_947176055.1 uncultured Desulfovibrio sp. | reverse complement strand
CAGTAATCGCGGCGCAGATGATCCAGGAAACAAAAATGACAATGGGCGCGCTTTTCCACACAACCCTGGCGTTTGACCATTCGTTGCCATGCAACAACGCCGCGCTCGCGCTGGCGGCTGGAGTGAGAAATGCCATATGAATGCTCATGACCACCATCATCAACGCCATATCGGGGGAAGCTCCCGCGGCCTGACAATAACTGAGCGCCAGCGGCATAAGCGCGACTCCTATGGCGCCGTTATTCATCGCCTGCGTAAGAACGACAGCGACCAGACCGATGAGCAAAGCGAATGTGGCCGGCCCGCTCACGGCGAAGACAGGTTGCATTGCGTCCATTGAAAATTGCGTAATGCCGCTCTCTTTTTGCACCATGGCCCAGGTGAGCGGCTGCACTATCGCGAGCAAAAGAACTATGCCCCAGGTTACGCCGGAGTCGACCATCACTTTAAAATTGAGCGACGGTTTACCTTTAATCCTGATGTCCGCCATTATGGCCACAAGAAAAATTACAATTCCCGTGTTGCCTATGGAACGCAAAAATCGCGTGAGGAAGAAATCTTTTGGCATGAAATTGGGCGCCAACAGCAGGATCACAAGGAGAAAAAGAAACGCCAGAACAAGTTTCTGGACGCCATTAAGTATTAACGAGCATTAAATATCAAGTTTTTCCGTTTCCAGCGCGAGCAATTTGCTCATATCCGGTCGGAAAATATATTTTCCGAGGAAAATAAAAACTACGCAACGCGCGCCGCAAATTATTATGGCCAAAAGCATATACTTGCCATAATCCATGCTGTAGCCGGACATTGATTGATAGGCGCCAAGTACGATGAGAGCGGCCTGTTTAAACGGGATAAGGGACATGCCCGTCTGGGCCGCGAACACAATGGCGAAAACCATCATGGTAGGATAGCCCTCGCCTTTTTGATAGCCGCAAGCCCCGCAGATTCCATAGAGGATTGATCAGCCTATGATGACCGGTGGAGAAGCGGAGGTCAGACCGCCAAGTATCAGAATCGACGCCATGAAAATGAATGCGAAGAGCCATGGGCGTACCTGGACGAATTTTCACGTTATGAACCAAAGGGAGATGAATTTGGACAAACCGTAATAGTTGATGGTCGCGCAGAAGACAAAAATAAAAAACATCATCTGCGCTATTGGGCCGCCAAAACTCTTGTTTAACAATACGACCGGCTTCATACCGCCCACGAGAGTCAGAGCGAGCAAACCCGCGAGGCTGGGCCAGACAATTTCTATAAAAATCCGCCCGTAAAGAACGCCAAGGAATATACCGATTAAATTCATCCCAAGCGGCGTAAGCGGCGCCAAAGGGGGCGACTGTCCAAACACAAACATAATGATCAGAGCTATGGCGCAATGGAAGGGGGTACATGGGTGAAAAGCCTGGAGTGGAGGACGCCCGCGCAGCCATGACTGCCTCGCCGTTTAAAGTTAGCCGGAAGGTTTGCGAAAGATTACGACAAAGCGTTCAAGCGCGTCCATTAAAAAAATAAACGCTTTGCGCGAATGGATGCTACACAAAACGATGTTACGGAGGCGAAAGCCGGCGCGTGTTTATTTTCCGTGACAAAAGTCCGCGGCCGCGTAATTTAAGCGGAAAAGAACGCTTTGTCTCCGGGATGAGATTTTTCTTCGCGGCTCGCCGCGATATAGCGTGTCTGGCTAAAGCGCCGGACTTTCGTTTGCCTGACGACGCCGTTTTCCTTGTCGCGCTTTTGATCCGGATCATTGAGCTCGCTGGGAACCATGACCGTTTCCGCGTCGTTCTTTGGCGCGAGAAAGGCCAGCGGACGCGCGCCCAGCGGGTATAATACGCCTGATCCAACCGATAAATTGAAGTCGTCCCCCGCCTTTAGGGCGTGATCAGGCGCAAAGTCGCGGAGTTTTTAATCGTTCCCCAGATTTTTATTCCCAATATTTAATTGTTATTCGCTCCCGAACCTATCTCATAGCGGAGCGAGTCCAGAAATATGGACGCGGCGACGGAAAAACCGCGATCTTTTTTCCATGCTATGGCGACGCTTGATTTCAAAGACGGCGCGAAAGGCCGGAAGCGCAATTCGCTCGAGGAAGATATATCCGCGATTCCATCGATGCACAGGGCTACGCCGGCGCCTTCGCGCACCATAAGCGCCGCGTTATAAAGCAATGTGTATGTGGCGACCACTCGCGGTTTTATCGCTTCGCCAAGCCAGCCGTTTATCTCGTTTCGCGCGAGAGACTGCGACGACACAATGAGCGGCGTTTCGGCCAGATCCTCCGGGCGGACGGTCGCCCGCGATGCCAGAGGATGATCCTTTCTGATTAACGCCCCCCATATATCCTGACAAGGCAAGATAATATAATCAAATTTTTCCAGGTTTGCCGGAAGAACGAAGGCGCCGAAATCGGCGAGGCCTTTCTCCAGTCTCTCGGCGACGGCTTCGGCGTTACCGCTATAGATATGAAATTTTATGTCGGGATATTTGTCGATTGTAATACACAA
>CAMWPE010000296.1 GCA_947176055.1 uncultured Desulfovibrio sp. | reverse complement strand
ACGTTTCCAGTTCGCGACCTCTACTTTTCTTCAGATGCTGGCCTGGGACTTGCTCCCCATTGTTAATGAAAACGACACTGTCTCGACGAGCGAGCTTAAATTCGGCGACAACGATTCCCTGGCGAGTTTGCTGGTGAATTTGGCGGAAGCTGATCTTTTCGTTAACCTCACTTCCGCCAAAGGCGTAATGGACAAAGATCCGGCCAGCCATCCCGACGCCAAAATTCTGGAGAGAATCGACGATATCGCGAAATTGGATATCGACGCGATCTCCGGCGAAAAAACAGAGCTTGGCAGCGGGGGTATGCGTTCGAAACTTCTTGCCGCCAGACGCGTCGCGCAACTGGGAACGCCCACGCTTATTCTCCCCGGCAGGGAAAGGCGGGTTCTGGAAAAGGCTTTTTCAGGCGATTTTCCTTCCATGGGCACATGGGTCGCGCCGCAAGCCCAGGCCATTCCCCGCCGGAAATTCTGGCTGGCTTATCAGTCCGATCCCGCGGGAGTGGCGGAGATAGACGACGGCGCGGCGGAGGCGCTCCTGCATAAAGGCACCAGTCTCCTGCCGGGCGGCGTAAAAAGCGTATACGGCGATTTCGAAAAGGGAGCGCTCTTGCGCGTAGTCCATAATGGCCAAACCCTCGGGGCCGGATTCAGCAATTATTCTTCCGACGATCTGCGTAAAATTCGCGGTCTGAAAAGACACGAGATCGCCGCGATTCTAGGGATCGCCAAATATCCCGACGTCATTCATCGCGATAATCTCCTGCTTGACGCCGCGCTATGAAATAAGCGCGATTAAGCGGCGATACGAGAACCACATTATCCGCTTACGGCTCGGCTGTTTATACCGCGTCGTTGTTTTTCCGGCCCTCGTCGTCGATGCAACGTGAACGCAATCTTATTAGCGCGTCGAGACTGTAATTTTTAAACTCGGGCGCCAGGCGGCATCAATCCGCTGCCAGACAGGTTGGCTTACACTCGAAAAGGAGATCCCAATGCCAGACGCGTATGGTTTATCCCGTTTCATGGAGGCGCAAGCGGACGGCGAGTACGAAAATGCTTTGGCCGAAGCTCGCGCGGGCGAAAAGCGGAATCATTGGATGTGGTATATTTTTCCGCAAGCGAAGGGTTAGGGAACATCCTCCGCCGATTATTACGGAATAGCCAGTCTGGACGAAGCGCCAGATTATCTGACGGACGCCGTTCTTGGCGCCCGGCTTCGCGAAATTTGCAAGGCCCTTCTAAATTAAAATCGCTCTAGATCAAAACTATCTTCATGAAGGGATAGATTGTCCACTATTACTATTCTTCCACGCTCTATAACCGGTAGAAATTGCGCTTTCATAAAATTCTTGAATGTCCGCTTGTCTACTGAACCATTAATCATTGTCGATGCCAGCGCGCTTGAACTGTTAATTGCGCATAGTATAGGTGTTGACTTCCATGCTCCTGGACTTCTTTCCGAGCGTCGTTTTCCTTTCTTTGACCTTCCATAATTACTTTTAATATTTGCGCGTATCCCCGCTTTGTATAGAAAGACAAGATTTGGAAAGTCTCCGGATTTTTGCCATTCGATCCAATCCCGCAAAGCTTGTTTTACATCAGCTCGATACTGCTCGCTTGCGCTCAGACTCTTTTATATGTAAAGCCGGGTTCTTTCAGAGCGCGTTATGTAATTGTAGGGGCAGTATATAATGTCGAGCTTTTCTCCAATTTCGCGCGTGTAAAGCTAACTGTCCTGAATGCGCAATTCCATGATTCTCTCAATAGCTTCGGGAGAAAGCGCGCGAGGGCGATGACTTTTTGTCGACGCTTGCGCTTCTCTTCCGCGCCCAATATAAAAACTCTTCCGGCAAATATTGAAATTTTTACAAATTTCATCAAAGGTTAGCCCTGTTTAAAAAAGTCAAACCCCATAAGATCTTAAAATCTTATGGGGTTAACTGGAGTACTTTTTTGGTGGAGGCGGGGGGAGTCGAACCCCCGTCCGCAAATAGTCCGCTCAAAGCGTCTACAGGCTTATACCGAATTTTTAGTTTAATCCGTCTTTCAGCAATCGGTCAGGCAAGGACGGACGAGTTTGCCAGTAATATCTCGCGTAGAAAACCTGGCTAACGCCATTTTTACGCCAGTCTGATAGTCGTCGCCATACGGAAGTATCAGACATCGTCCCGCATGACGGACCGCCTAAGCGATCTGGGGCTTAGCCGCATTAAGCGGCGTAAGCGTATTCATAATTGTCGTTGGCAATTATAAAGCGCCGCTTTTTACGAGGCCAGCGGCTCCTCGGCCTGCAACTTTGGTTTCTTTATCAACGTCGAAACCGGAACGCCCCCAGTATTTTGCGCTAAAACAAACATTAAGATTTAGGCAAATTTTGTCAATAAAATTTTTTACTATTGGAGTGGGCGAATCAGCGTCTTTAAAACGACAATATATAAAATTAAAATATTTAATCAATTATTTCAAATTATTATTTGAAAGGTTTTCGCGGATCCACTAAAATCACCTTAAAAAATA
>CAMWPE010000295.1 GCA_947176055.1 uncultured Desulfovibrio sp. | reverse complement strand
CCCTGTGCCAGAAATACGGCCAGAAGGCCATTCTGGACGGAATTAAAAAAGATTTGACGGATTTCGGTTGCGAACATCGCCGTTTCTTTTCCGAAAGCTCTCTCGTCGAAAACGGAGCGGTCGCGGAAACCCTGGAAAAGCTGAAAAAAGAGGGGCGCTCCTACGAAAAAGACGGCGCGCTGTGGTTCGGCGCCCGGGAGCTCGGCGACGAGAAGGATCGCGTCCTGCGCAAATCCGACGGTTATCTTACCTATTTCGCTACGGACATAGCCTATCACGACGATAAATTTGCCAGGGGAAACCAGTGGCTAATCGATGTCTGGGGCGCGGATCACCACGGCTATATCCCCAGGATGAAGGCCGCCGTCAAAGCCATCGGCGAAGATCCCGCGAAGCTCGACGTGGTGCTGGTCCAGCTGGTCGCCTTGTTGAAAAACGGCGAGCCTGTCCCCATGTCAACCCGCGCGGGAAAATTTGTGACCCTGGCCGAAGTCGTCGGGGAAGTCGGCGCGGACGCCGCCAGATTCATGTTTTTATCGCGTTCGAGCGACAGTCCCCTGGATTTTGATCTGGAGCTGGCCAAAAAAAGAACCCTGGACAATCCCGTCTATTACGCCCAGTACGCCCACGCGCGGGTTCGCGCCCTCGAGCGCCGGGCGGCCGATATGGGCATCGAAATCCCGCCCCGTTCGGATCCCGCCGTCCTGCGGCGTCTGGACAAGCCGGAAGAACTGGAGATAATGAAACAAATCGCGGCTTTCGAGGAAACCGTCGAAAACGCGGCCCGCGCGCTCGCTCCTCATCATATCAGCCGCTATGTCCTCGAGCTGGCCGCGAAGATTCACAGCTATTACGGCAAATATACGGTAATCGATCCGGAGGACAAGGAATTGACCGTCGCCCGCGTCGCACTCCTGCGCGCCGGAGCGCGAGCCGTACGCAACGGACTTTATCTTTTGGGCGTCGGCGCGCCCGATATTATGTAGCGGACGGAATCGTGAATATTGGCAAATATCGCCCGCGCGGAGTCCTGAAAGCGGCGCGGGATTTTTTCGCGCGAACCGGCGATGGATCCGGCAAACGGCCGGCCGCCGTATCTTTTTCCGGGCCGGCGCTCGCCGTCGCAGCTGCCGTTCTCGTCTGCGCCGTAGGCTGGGCTTTTTTTATGGGCCTCATGGTCGGCCGGGGACAGAATCCGGTAGGCAAGATTAATGATTTGACCGGAGGATTGCTCGAAACGGAGCAGGAGGAAACGGCGGAGGCTAATCCGCAGGATATTCTGGAGATTCCTGGCGAGGAACGGGCGCGTCCGGTCGTCGCTCCGGAGAGGGAGAAGCCGGAGGGAGTCGCTCTGGAGGCGTGGCCCGCGACGGCTCCGCCCAAAAAAACCGCGCCGAAATCGAAGGCTGAAAAGCCAAAACCGGTCAACAGGACAGTTTACGATTTTGTCTATCAGGCGGCCGCTTTGAAAACTGCCGGCGACGCGGAGAGCTTAAACAAAAAACTCAAGGGCCTGGGCTTGCGAAGCGAAACAAAAAAATCGGGCAAGGTCTATCTTTGTCTGGTGTCGTTGCGGGGAACGGAAACCGACGCCCTGACAATGAGGGATAAATTGCGCTCCGCGAAACTCGGCAAGCCGCTCCTCCTTTCCAAAAAGGAGCGCCCGGCCAGACAGGGCAATAAAAAATGACATCCGATCCTTCGCCGGAAGCGCCCCGAGGCTTTCCGGAGCGCGTTCTCTCCATTCCGCGAGCCATAGGCGCCAAAGTCCTCCAGTGGATCGACGCCGTCGGCGGCATGGCCATTTTCATGTGCGCCGGTTTTGTCAATATCTTTGGCAATATCCGGATTTTTCCCAGAACCCTGCGGCAGATCTACGTTATCGGTTATCAATCCCTGTTTGTGATCTGCCTCATCGGTCTCTTTTGCGGCATGGTGCTGGGCTTGCAGGGCTACTATACCCTTGTCCAGTTTGGTTCCGTCGGTTTGCTCGGATCCGCCGTGGCCTTATCCCTGATTCGCGAGCTGGGACCGGTTCTAACGGCCATCATGCTGGCAGGACGCGCCGGTTCGGCCATGGCCGCCGAAATAGGCGTCATGCGGATATCCGATCAGATAGACGCCCTGGAGGTGATGGACATAAGTCCCATGGGCTATCTGGTCAGTCCCCGGATCCTGGCCTCCCTCATCTCCTTCCCCTTGCTCACGGCCATTTTCGACGTAATAGGCATTGGCGGCGGCTATCTTACCGGCGTAATGATGCTGGATATGAACGAAGGCGTGTATTTTTATAAAATAGCCCACTCCGTATCGCTGTCCGACGTAACCGGGGGCTTCGTTAAGGCGCTGGCCTTCGGTTTTCTCGTCTCCTGCGTTTGTTGTCATCAGGGTTATTTCGCCCATAAAAGACGGGACAGCGTAGGTCCGGAAGCCGTGGGCAACGCCACCACTTCCGCCGTAGTTATCTCCTGCGTCATGATTCTCGCGGCGGACTACGTCATAACCTCATTCTAGCTGTAGGCTCCAATGCGAGCCTGGAATATCGAACTC
>CAMWPE010000294.1 GCA_947176055.1 uncultured Desulfovibrio sp. | reverse complement strand
ATCGACGTAGCTATCGACAAAATTCGCCTGCCCGGCGCGCGCGCTTTTTACTTCAGGACCAGTAAGAACTATTCCCGCTTCAAGGAAATCGGATAATTCGTAAAGATGTCTTGCTTTTTTATTTACGGCGACTTGCGGCCGCGACTCTTTCTTGCTCATATGCGACTATAGACAGTTAAATTGGAGTTGTATGGCAAAGCTCCTGTTTCGATAAAATCGGACAGGGACTCCCTGAAACGGCTTTTTATCTTATAAAAATCGTCGTTGGCGAGGGCGTCGGCGATTATTGAGCGCGCCTTGCCAATATCGAGGTTGCGGATAATTTGTTTTATCGCGGGTATGTAGCGGGGAGAGGCCGAAAAAGCGTCCACGCCAAGTCCGGCCAGAAGGGGAATACCAAGAGGATCCGCGGCCAGCTCTCCGCATACCGAAATTTTTACGCCTTTATTATGAGCCATGGTTATAGCGTCGCGCAATATTCGCAGGAAGGCTGGATGCAATGGATCGTACAAATGCGAAACGCGGGGGTTGTTGCGATCGATAGCCAACAGGTAATGAAGCAGATCGTTTGTGCCCAGACTCAAAAAATCGCATTCGGCGGCTATAAGATCGCAAATAATCGCCGCCGACGGAGTTTCGATCATGGCCCCGAGCGGCAGTTTTTCAGCCCGCGGCTTTTTCTCAGCCGCCAGCTCGCGCTCCGCCCGCCAGATTAATTCGCGGACGGCCTTGATTTCCCAGGGAGCGGTGATCATGGGCAACAATATGGAAGCTTCGCGACCATGGGCAGCCCGCAAAATCGCCCGCAACTGCGAACTAAAAATTTCCCTCCGCGACAAACAGAATCTGATCCCGCGCTCGCCAAGCGCCGGATTGGGTTCGTTCAGGACTTCCTGCTCCGCGGTCAATTTATCCGCGCCCGCGTCCAGAACGCGAAAAACTGTCGGCTTTCCGCAAGCCAGCACCCTCGAATATTCCTCGAATAGCTCTTCTTCGGACGGATGGCGCTGACTGTAAAGAAATGAAAATTCTGTCCTGTAAAGGCCTACGCCCTCCGCCCCCCATGAGTCGAGGTTGTCCGCCTCTTCGGGAATTTCCAGATTCGCGAGAACATCGATTCTTGTCCCGTCCTGGCTTATGGCCGGACTTTTCGCGGCTGTTCCGGCCTTTTGGGCGAAGCGACGATAATTCTCGCCGATTTTTCGATATTTGTTGATATCTTCCTCGTCGGGAGACAGGAGAATGACGCCGCTCAAACCGTCGACTATGGCCATTTCGCACTGTCGAGCTTCTTCGAATAGCCTGGCCACGCCCACTACAGCCGGGGCATTCATGCCCCTGGCGAGAATCGCGGTATGAGAAGCGGGTCCGCCGTCGACGGTGATAAGGCCCTGGCCCGAAAATTCCATCATATCCGCGGGAGAGATGTCGCGGGCGGCGACAATGCCTCCATTAATCTCCCGGCAGGCGAATGCCTGTCCTGGCAAAGCCCGTCCCAATGCCCTGCCAATCGCTTTGATGTCCCTCGTCCTTTCCCGGAGGTAGGGATTATCAGTCTCATTAAACATCGACGCCAGCTCGTCTATGGTAATGGCCAAAGCCTGGGCCGCGCATATTTTAAGATGCTTAACCCGCGTGGCCGTCGCGCCGATTATTCGCGGATCCCTGGCCAGTTCCATTTGCGCCGCGACAATGTCCTTATAATCGGCGAGAAAAGCGGGAATGGAATCAATGGTTTTTCGCAGGCTCGCGCGCACTTTTTCGGACGCGGAGTAAATCGCGGCCGTTTCTTCGTCGACTTCCTCCGGGAGGATCGCGCGTTTTTCGTAAAGATAGCTATCTCCAAGAATCTTCAGGGGAGCGATGGCGATCCCCGGAGAGACCGGCAGCCCTTCCAAAATAGCCCTGGCCATTTTAATCCCTGTTGTTAACCATCAGGCCGTAAAGTTCGGTAAGAGCTTCGCGGGCGTCGGGGCCGTTCGCCAAGAACTGGAGTCTGGAATTGGGCTCCGGCGCCAGCGAGAGAATATCGAGCATGCTCTTGGCATCGACTTCGCCGTTTTCGCTTATAAGGAGAATATTTGATTTGAATTTACGCGCCGCTTGAGCCAGTTTCGCCGACGGACGCGAATGAAGCGAGTTGCGCAAATTCATTATAAATTCGACTTTCAGACCCCGATCAGTTTCTTCAATATGCATAATAATTTCCGCTAATCCGGATTCCTGGCGAGTTTATAAATATCTTTTCCTGACCAGCCCGACGATTCCCGTCTGACAACCGCGACTGCCTGGCGCGGCGTCAACCCCTCCGCCATGCGTCGTTTCAGACTGGCTCTTACACTTTCCTCGTCTGTTTTGGGCTTCGCGGTGGCCGGGCCGATTATTACTGTGATTTCGCCTAAAAGCTCGCGCTCTTCCAGCGCGCCTAACCGCGCGAAAATTATTTCCTCATGCGGTTTGGTCAGTTCGCGACAGATCGCGACTTCGCGATCGCCCAGAATTGCTCCGGCTATTTTCAGACTGTCCCAGAGTCTGTCTTTCCTTTCGAAAAAAGCCAG
>CAMWPE010000293.1 GCA_947176055.1 uncultured Desulfovibrio sp. | reverse complement strand
GGCCAGCAGGTCACGTCGTAACGGCGAACACGAGGAAGCTTTCAAGATTGTCTCTTCCCATCTGCGGCTCGTTGTGCTCATAGCCATGGATTTCCAGCGTCGCTGGATGCAAAACGTTCTGGATCTGGTTCAGGAAGGCAATGTCGGCCTTCTCCGCGCGGTGAACAAATTCGATCCGGACAAAGGCATAAAATTTTCCTACTACGCTTCTTTCTGGATCAAGGCCTACATTCTCAAGTTTATCATGGATAACTGGAGAATGGTGAAGATCGGCACCACGCAGGCTCAAAGAAAACTTTTTTATAATCTCAACAGGGAGAGACAGAAACTCGTCGCGCAGGGATACGATCCGGACGCGACCATGCTTTCGGAGAGGCTGGGCGTAAGCAGCGAGCAAGTGCGCGAAATGGAGCAGAGACTCGCCTCGACGGATGTGTCCCTGAATCTGCAGGTAGGCGAGGACAGCGGCTCCTCCACGCGCATGGATTTTTTGCCGGCCCTCGGTCCCGCTGTGGAGGAATCCCTCGCTTCCCGCGAAATTTCCAGTCTCATCCGCTCGCAAATGAAACTGATAATGCCCAGACTAAACGAAAAGGAAAAATATATCCTCGAGCACAGGCTGTTGTCCGAAGAGCCCATTACCTTGCGGGAAATTGGCGAACGTTATAACGTAACCCGCGAGCGGGTGCGCCAGCTCGAAGCGCGCCTGCTGGAAAAAATCCGCAAACACCTTACAGTCGACATCAAGGATTTCTCCGAGGAATGGATAGAATCCTGATAGACGCGCGCCGAAATAATCAATGAAACATAAAAAGACCGGCTATCTTGCCTATCTGTTGCTGGCGGTAATTTTCGCGGGTCTCGCGGTTCCCGGTTGCCTGCCGGAAAGCGGCAAGGTCGAAAACGCGACGGAGCCCGCCCGCGAAGAACCCGCGCGATCCGCGGAAGAGTCGCGGCCCGGAGAAACCGCGGCTCCCGTTGTCCCTGAAACGCCCCGCGAGGAAACGCGACCCGTCGAGGAGACTCTTTCGCCGCAGGCGGCGGAAACCTACGCCTATCTCCTTTTTATCCAGGCCTTGCTCGACGAGGATGAAGCCGCCCTGCTGGACGTTACTCCCGAATTGGCCAAAACTTCCGCTCCTCTCAACGTATGGGTGGACGGCGGGGTCTGGCTGATGGGACGCAAATCTCCCAACGCCGCGGTTTTTCTAGAAAACGCTCTCGCCATTTATCCGGAAGATCTCTCCCTCAATCTCCTTTATTCCGAATCGCTCGCCCAGCATGGCATGACGGACAAGGGCGTCCGTCGCATGCGCGACTATGTGGACTCGCACCCAAAGGCCCTTGACGCGCGTCTTCAACTCGCGCTTCTGCTGGTCAAGGATAAAAAATTCGAGGAGGCCCAGGAACTTCTGAATGCCATCCCCGCTGGGGAAACCGATCCCCTCATTCCCTATTATCAGGCCAAGGCCCTCGTCGGCATGGACAAAAAGCCCCAGGCCATCCCCTATCTCAAAAGGGTAATCAAGGCCATGCCCGAGTTCATCGAGCCGCTGGCGGAGCTTGTCCAGCTTTACGAAGAAGAGGGCAATTACCGCGAGGCTAGGGCCACCTGCGAGAGATTGCTTAAAGTATTAAAAAATTCCTCTCCCGAAGTATCGCTGAATTTAATCAATCTCTCCCTGAAGATGAAGCAACCCGACAAGGCCGCCGAATACGCGCGCAAAGGACCCGACACCATCCCATTCAAGCTCCGCGCCGCGAATATGTTAATGGAATCGCGGCATTATCTGCAAGCCGAAAATATTCTCAAACAGGTCGCCGGCAGGGACGACGCGCCTTACGAAGTCTATCTCATGCTCGCCGATCTTGTGTTTGAGCAACGCCGCAACCTGAAGGCCGCGCTGGAATGGCTGGACAAAACTCCGGCGGACAGCAAGGGCATAGCCAAAGCGCGCCTCCTGGGCGTCCAGCTCATGGCGGAGGCTGGAAAGTACGCCCAGGCGCTGGAAGCAGCCGATAAAGGAATCGCCGAATATCCCGACATGCCCGAATTCTGGGATATGAAGATCCGGCTTATGGCCAGGGAAAAAAAGACCGAGGAAGCGCTCGCCGTCGCGCGGGAAGCTACAAAAAAATGGCCCGATTCCACGCAACTCGCCTTCCTCCTTGGCTCGTTGCTTGACGAGCGGGGTCTGAAAAAAGAGGCTTTCGAGGTCATGGAAGGAATCCTGCTAAAACAGCCGGAAAATTTCCAGGCCTTGAACTATGTGGGATTCTCCCTCGCCGAAGAAAACAGGGATCTGCAACGCGCCCTCAAACTCCTGGCCAGGGCCGACGAACTGTCGCCTAATCAGGCTTATATCGTCGATTCTCTGGCCTGGGCGCTTTTTCGCGCCGGCAGGGGCGAAGAGGCGCTGAAGGAAATCCGTCGCGCCGTCGGCCTTGGCGACACTCCGGATCCCGCCATCTGGGAGCATTACGGCGACATCGCCGTCCAGCAGGGAGAAAAGGAAGCAGCGAAAAAAGCCTACAGGAACGCCATCGAGCTAAAACCCG
>CAMWPE010000292.1 GCA_947176055.1 uncultured Desulfovibrio sp. | reverse complement strand
CATGCCGTAGAGCAAGCCAAAATTTATTGTCTTCGCCATTCTTCGTTGATCGGGCTGGATTTTGTCCCGCGGCGAATCGAACACGAGCGCGGCCGTGCGCGCGTGTATATCTTCCCCATTCCTGAAAGCCTCAAGGAGCGCCGGATCCTGGGAAAAATGAGCGAGAAGCCGTAATTCTATCTGCGAATAATCCGCGGCGATAAGGGTTTTTCCCGGCGCGGCTACAAAACAACCTCGCATCCTTTCGCCAAGGGCTCCGCGCACCGGTATATTTTGCAAGTTAGGATCGCTCGACGATAATCTACCTGTGGCAGTCGCTTCCTGATTGAAAGTGGTATGAATGCGATGATCTTTATCCATAAGCCGCGGAAGCGGATCGAGATAAGTGGATCGCATTTTATCGAAGCGCCGGAAATTTAAGATAAGATCGACAATTTTATGATCAGCGGCCAGTTTTTCCAGCGCGAGCTGGCTGGTGGAGGGCAATCCGCCTTTTGTTTTGCGCGAGGCGGGAAGTTTCATGCGATCAAACAATATCTCCGCCAGTTGCCGCGACGAGCGAATATTAAACGATGTTCCGGCCAGATCGAAGATCTCCTTTTCCAATTTGGAGGCTTCGCTCTCCGTTTCGTCAAGGAACAGACGGAACGCGGCGGGACTGATGGCGAAACCGCGAATTTCCATGAGCGCGAGAACAGGCGCGAGAGGCAACTCCAATTTGCGATAGAGATCTGTCATCCCTTTCGAAGCGAGATTCTTTTCCAGCGCCGCGGCCATGCGCAGGGCTAGCGCCGCCGGGCCGCGATTTTCGCCCAGGTTTTCCCGATAGCGCGAAGAGATCTTTTTCCAGGAATAATCTCCCTCTTCCGGACTGAGCAGATAGGAAGCGAGACCCAGATCGGAATAATTCGCGTAGCCTTCGTCAACGATTAACGCGAGCCAGGATGGAAATTTTCGCAATAATATCTTGATATCCGCGACGATCAAAGCCGCCGAATTTTTAAGCCAGGCGCACAGGGAAGCTTGAGTGTCTTTCCAGACAAAATCGCCGGCGATTTCGCCGGAATCCTCGCGCAAGGCTACGCGGGGAGACTCATCCAGCTTGTCGGGCCAGATTACGGCGACGGTCGCGCCGCGGCAATCCGGAGCGGATAAAACGTTTATTTCGATGGCCGGGGAATCGGGCGCGGGAGCGATCTTCTTGTCGCGTTTATTATCCGCGGACGGCGACTGGGCCAACGACGCTATTTCGCGACGAATAGCGGCCAATTCGTATTCTTCGGAGATTCTCTCCGTCTCCGCGAGATCGATAGACCCTGGTTTCAGATCATCAAGCGAAAGGTTGGGACAGGCGTCGCGACGCAGGGTGGTAAGCTCGCGCCAGAGATACATGGAATCCTGGCCGGCGAGCAATTTATCGCGCCATTTTTGCGGCATTTCGTCCAGATGGGCCGAAATGGCTTCGAGATTGGGATAGAACGCGAAAATTTCTTTCGCGGTTTTGGGGCCGATACCGGCCACGCCAGGAATGTTGTCGCTGCTGTCGCCAATAAGCGCCTGCATATCGGGCCATTGAGCCGGAGAAACGCCGGTTTCCTTTGTAAAATCCGCCGCGCTCAAAATCTTTTCCTCTTTCGAGCCGGGATCCCACATAAAAACGCTGGGCGACAGGCATTGCTTCAAATCTTTATCGCCGCTGATGATTACGACGGGATGCTCGCCGGAAAAGCGCGAAGCCAGAGAAGCGATGCAGTCGTCGGCTTCCACGTCCTCCGCGATTTGGCGCCGGATACCCAGGGCCTCCACCATTCGCGAGATTGGCTCCAGTTGCATGATCAGCTCTTCCGGCATTTTCTCCCTGTTCGCCTTGTAGTCAGGATAGAGGCGATTGCGGAAATTTTTGCCTTTGCCATCCATGGCGAAAAGAAAATAGCGCGGCCGTTCCCGCCTGAGAACGCGCAACAGGACGCGGGTAAGCACTGTAAGCGCGTTGGTCGGATAACCGTCGGACCGGCGCAGGTGTCGCTGGGCGTAAAAACTGCGGTAAATGAAAGCGGTGCCATCCATTAAAAAAATTGGATCCTTGTCAAGTCCCAAAGTTTCCCGCAAATTCATACCCGCTTGCTCCCGCGAAAGAAAATTTCAATAAGAGCGACCGCCGTCGCGATATCCGGCGACAGTGAAAATAATGGCCGGTTCTTGCGCTGATAATGCAAAACATTTATACTAGTTCGATGGAAGATAGTCCAGAAGCGAGCGTCCGGAACGCGAACGGAAATATTTATATTAACGTGTCCGGTTCCTGGAGTATTGAAGAGCCATTGCCCGCTTTAACCGACAAGGTTATAGAAAAGCTTGAATCGGCTCCGGTCTCGACGCGCGTTTACATAGGGGCGGAAAACCTTGGCTCCTGGGACAGCGCCCTTCTGGTCTTTTTATACGAGATTGGTCGCGTAGCGAAACGACGGAAAATCGAAGTCGATCTAAATCTTCCCCAAGGTTTGACCCGCCTTGTCGGTATGGCTTTCGCAGTTCCTCCCCGCAAGGGAGCGAATCGTATAAAAG
>CAMWPE010000291.1 GCA_947176055.1 uncultured Desulfovibrio sp. | reverse complement strand
TTACCATACGCGTCGCAAAAACCTCGCGCTGTCGTCGCGAAACCTCAAAGTTGAATCCCTTTTTCGTAAACATTATAACAAAGCGAAGGAGATCAAGATGGATGAAATTATTGTGAAAGCCGTCGCGGAGCCGGGCGTGAATATGCCAGCGTACGAGTCTTCCGAAGCGGCTGGCATGGATGTCAGGGCGCATCTTAAAGACAAAATTATTATAAACCCCGGAGAAAGGGCGCTTATCCCTACGGGATTCCGGATGCAAACTCCCAGGGGTTATGAATGCCAGGTTCGCCCGCGCAGCGGTCTCGCGCTCAATCATGGAATCACGGTGTTGAACACGCCGGGCACAGTGGACGCCGACAGTCGAGCCGAAATCGGCGTCGTGTTGATCAATCTTTCCGACAAACCATTCGAAGTCCGGTCCGGCGATCGGATTGCCCAGCTCGTCTTCAAAAAATGCGAAAGAGTCAAATGGGAGATGGTTCGGGAGCTGGACAAAACAAAACGGGAGAACGGAGCGTTCGGAGCGTCGGGACTGGGCGGAAAATGAGCGCCTGGCTATGTGGAGCAAGCTAATCGGTCGCGCGCCGCGGCATGCGCGACGGAATCAAATAGGCCTTATCCCACTGGCGGCTGCCGTATGAAATTTTATATACTTTTTCCGCGGCAAGAGATAATATATAAATAGATTTAATATCCCATTGATTCGCGAATCCTGAATTTTAATTTTTCCTCCCGGGAGAGTCAATGCTTGAAATCAGGGGCAAGCATAACGCGGCCATCGTATACGCCGACACCCTTGAGAGCGGAGCCGCGGGCCGTCTGAAGGCCCTCTGCGATCAGGAATTCGTCGCGGGCGAAAAATTGCGCGTAATGCCCGACGCGCATAACGGGGCCGGTTGCGTGATTGGGACCACCCTTACCGTCTCGGACAAGATTTCTCCCAATATTGTCGGCATCGATATAGGTTGCGGCATGGAGGCGGTAAACATCGGCCGCGCGCGAATGGAGTTCAAAAAGCTTGATAGTGTAATTCGCGATCGGGTTCCCGCCGGCTTCAATATCCGCAAACAGACTCATCGGTTCGCGGAGCTGGCCAATCTGGATCGGCTGACCTGCGCGAAGGCGCTGGAAATGGACAAAGCGCTTAAAAGCGTAGGAACCCTCGGCGGGGGCAATCATTTTATAGAAATCGATCTGGACGAAGCGAGCGGCGATTACTGGCTCGTCGTTCATTCCGGAAGCCGCGGACCGGGCGCTCGCGTCGCGACCTGGCACCAGAATCTAGCGGGGGAGAACCGTCCCGAAAACGTTCCTTTCGAACTCGCCTGGCTGAAAGGCGACAAATTCGGCGATTATGTCCGCGATATGAATATAACGCTGGAATTCGCCGATATTAATCGCCGCGCGATAGTTGACGAAATCTTGAAAGGCATGAAATGGAAGGCGAAAGATTCTTTTTCCACGATTCACAATTATCTTGACGCGGAGCTCATGATCGTTCGCAAGGGCGCGGTTTCCGCGAAAAAAGGCGAGAGATTATTGATTCCCCTGAATATGCGCGACGGCGCCCTGATATGCGAAGGACTGGGCAATCCGGACTGGAACTTCTCCGCTCCTCATGGAGCGGGACGCTCCATGAGTCGAAAAGACGCGAAAAATTCCCTCACTCTCTCCCAGTTCAAGGAGAATATGAAAGGAATTTATTCGCCATCGATTAATAAAGAAACTATCGACGAAAGTCCGGGAGCCTATAAGCCCATGGAGGCCATAATTGATAAAATAGGCGATACCGCGAAAATAATAACCAGAATAAAGCCGGTATATAATTTCAAGGCGGGAGGCGAATGAGTTATTATCAGATCAGCTCCGGCAACGGTCCGTCGGAATGCGAGCTTGCCGTCGCCAAATTTCTCCGCTTTCTCGCGGAGCGTTGCGACGATCTCGAAATTCTGGAAACCTCCCCGGGCTACGAGGAGGGGACGTACCGCTCGGCTTACATAAAAACCGCCGCCAATCTTGATAATTATCTGGGCACAATCCAGTGGATCTGCCGCAGTCCGTATCGCCCCGATCATAAACGGAAAAACTGGTTCATAAGCTTTAACCGTTTTGAAGAATCATCTCTCGCGGAATTTGACGAATCAAAAATCTCTTTTCAGACAATGCGCTCCGGAGGTCATGGCGGCCAGAATGTGAACAAGGCGGAAACAGCCGTGCGGGCGACATATTTGCCTACGGGATATTCGACAGTCAGTCAGGACGAAAGAAGCCAGCTTATGAATAAAAAAAGAGCTGTTGAACGTCTGAAGCTCCATTTAATCCTGCTGAACGAAGAGGCCGGTTCCGCTGACAAGAAAGAAAAATGGAGTCAACATAACAATTTGAAGCGGGGCGACGCGTCCGCCTGTTTTAGCGGCGAAAAATTCAGCGAAAAAAAGGCCGGCTCAGCGAATTAATGCTTCCATTCCACAAAAAAAGCGCGACGCGGCCCGGTTATCCGGACTTGAACGGAAGCGTCCCGGTTCCGTCCGCGCGGGGCCGGTCCGCGGCCGCGAACGCTAAAATCT
>CAMWPE010000290.1 GCA_947176055.1 uncultured Desulfovibrio sp. | reverse complement strand
ATTTAAAGCCGTTTTCCGCGAGGAAGGCCGCCAGCTTTTCCTGCGTCCAGTAATGGATTGTCTTGTCCTTGCATTTGGCCTTGATAAATTCCTTGACCTTATCCTTTTCCTCGTATTTTCCGGACACGTAATTTAATTCGTGATCTTCCGAGCAGTTGAAAAATTTTCCGTCGCGGTTTGGCATTGTTCGCTCCGTTTTGGGCTGAAAGTTAAAATTTGACAAAAAAGATAATCTTTCCGCGATTTTTTGTCCAGACAATACCCGACCGTCAGGCTCGCGGCGCTTCGGGTATACCGACGGCCTTTTCGCCCTTGCGCCATCTTTTGATACGTCGCCCCGCGCGCTCCCGCCATCTGTCCAGATAAATGTATACTACGGGAGTCGTATAGAGGGTAAGCGCCTGGCTAACCAGCAAACCGCCCACAATGGCTATGCCAAGGGGCTGACGGATTTCGGCGCCGTCTCCCTGACCTATGGCCAATGGGATGGCGCCCATTACCGCCGCGGCGGTGGTCATTATGATAGGTCTGAAGCGCAAAAGACAGGCTTCGTAAATGGCTTCTACCGTATCGGTATGTTTGGACCTTTGGGCGTGGATCGCGAAATCGATGAGCATAATGGCGTTTTTCTTGACTATTCCCGCCAATAGCAATACGCCGATCAGCGCGATCACGCTAAATTCCATATGGAAAAGCAGGAGCGCCAGGAGTGCGCCGACGCCGGCCGAAGGCAGGGTCGACAGGATTGTGATGGGGTGGATGAGGCTTTCGTAGAGGATGCCGAGGGTGATGTACAAGGCGATCAAGGCCGCGACGATCAACAGAATCTGGTTATTTAACGTGTCAGTAAACATTTTCGCGGTGCCCTGGAAACTGCCGACAATGGTCGAAGGCATACCCAGTTTTACGCGAATTCTATCGATGGCGGTTTGAGCCTGGGAAAGGGAAACGCCCGGATCGAGATTAAAGGATATGGTGACGGCGGCGAATTGACCCTGGTGGGAGACGGACAGCGGAGCGAAGCCCGGACCTACGGTAGCGAAAGAGAGGAGAGGGACGAGACCGGATCGGCCTTTTACATAGACCTTTTCGAGGGATTGGGCGTCATTGAGCCAGTCCTGATCGTATTCGAGAACAACGCGATATTGATTCTTGTCCTGATAAATGGTCGATATTTGGCGCTGGCCAAAGGCGTTGTTAAGAGCCGAATCGACTTCGGCCATGGTTACGCCGAGCCGGGCCATGGCGTCGCGATCCAAATTTAGCATCGTCTGCAGGCCCCGTTCCTCAATGTCGCTGTTTACATCCTTAAACAGGGGATCTTGCGACAATGCGTCCTGCAATTTGCGTCCCCATTCGCGCAAGGAATCCAGATCATCGGCTTGCAAAGTGTATTGATAGCCGGATCGCGAGCTTCTGCCGCCCATCATGATATCTTGCGCGGGATGCAGGAAAATTTGCAAACCTGGTTCGGAGACGAGCTTGCCGCGAAGACGGGCGACGACGCCCTGCGCGCTGATCTTGCGCTCCTCAAGGGGTTTAAGGGCTATAAAGACTCCGCCGCCGGCCCGCGCGCCGCTTATATGCGCGGAGACTTCGCTAACTGCTGGATCGGATTTTATCAGATTGACCAGACGTTCGATCTTGTCAGTGAGGGATTGATAAGACGCGCTCTGATCGGCGCGAATGCCGCCCATGATCACGCCCGTGTCCTGTTGCGGGAAAAAGCCTTTGGGTATGTAAATGTAAAGCCAGACATTGAGCGCGATGATCAGGAAAAGCGACAACAAGGTAAGACGGGGATGGTTGAGCGTGACTTTCAGGGAGGAGGAGTAGGCGTCGCGCATACCGTTTACCATGCGATCCAGGAAAAGATTTGACGCGAAAAAAAATCTTACCAGCGGTTTTAAACGGCCTTTTTTTAGCTCCCGCAGGTATTTCTTGCGTTTGCTTATCTGTACGGAGTAAGGACGCAGGAGCTGGGCGCACATCATTGGGGTGGTTGTCAGGGAGACAAGCATGGATATCAGGACAGAGGCGGACAGCACAATGGCAAATTCCTGGAAAAGCAGGCCAACGACGCCGCCCATGAAGATTATGGGCATGAAGACGGCGACGAGGGAAATCGAGATGGAAATGACGGTGAAGCCAACTTCGCGACCGCCCTTAAGAGCCGCCTGAAGCGGCGAGTCGCCCAGTTCAATCCTGCGGACGATATTTTCGAGCACTACTATCGCGTCATCGACAACGAAGCCCGTTGAAACAGTCAGCGCCATAAGGGAGAGGTTATCGAGACTATAGTCGCACAGATACATGACGCCGAATGTCGCGATTAGAGAAACAGGCGCGGCTACGGCGGGGATAGCGGTCGCGCGGATATTGCGGAGGAATAGAAAGGTAACGAGAACGACCAGGGCGATAGCTAGAATGAGGCTTTTTTCCACTTCTTTCAGGGAGGCGCGAATAGTAATCGAGCGATCCATGCGCAACCGTAAATCGGCGCTCTCCGGCAACCAGGAGGCAAGTTGCGGGAGCATGTCCTTAATCCGGTCGACGGTTTCGATGATATTCGCGCCGGGAGAGCGGAAGAT
>CAMWPE010000289.1 GCA_947176055.1 uncultured Desulfovibrio sp. | reverse complement strand
AATTTCAGGCAAGAGCGAAATTTTAAAAAATTTTTATCCTCCGGTCAAGGCGGGAAGAGTCGCTATTCCAATACCCAGTCTATCAATCGTCGCGCGATGCCAGTTTCTCGTGCGCCGGGAGACCGCTAACCTGGATCGCGGCGATCGGTCTCGCCGCGCATATGTATTCGCACGCTCCGCAACCGGAACAGCGGGCTTGGTCCACAAACGGTCGTTTCAAGCCTTCGTAAGCCGTTCCCGCCGGAATCAGGGAAATGGCCTGGTTGGGACAGATTCGTTGACAAGCCGAGCATTGTTTCTTGTCCGTATGAACGACGCAAAGCGAGAAATCGACGCTGGCGGAGCCAATTTTAATAGTCTTTTTTTGGGCCGGGGTTAAGGCGTCGATGGCGTCCGCGGGACAAACCTCTCCGCATTTGGAGCAATTTGGTCTGCAATAACCGTATTCGAATGTCAATTCGGGACGAATGGACGCGCCAGCCGTTGTCAGGACTCCATTGGGACAAGCTCCGGCGCATAGCTGGCAACCAACGCAACAATTCTTGAATTTTTCCAGGCTTCCGGAGCCGGGAGGAGTAATCGCGCTTGCCCTTACCGTCTGTTTTCTTCGTTCGGGAATAATGTCGGGCCTGTTAATATCCCGCGAATCGGCGGCTTTGGCGTTCGCGGGCGTCAGCGCGCCGAGCAAAGCGACAGGAGCGATAGCGCGCAGGAAGTCGCGCCGCGAATTCTTTTCTTTTTTATTCATTTAGTTTTCCCATATGTCAGGGCTTTGGTCGGGCAAGCCGCGACGCATTTTTGACAAACAACGCAACGGGTATTGTCGATCCCGCCATTATTAATGTTTACGCAACCCGAAGAACAGACCTTTTCGCAACGGCGGCATTTTACGCATTTGTCGCGATTCAGGCGCGTTCTCAAGAACGATTTTTTACCCAGATAGCCTAGCGCCGAACCTACCGGGCAATAATCGCACCATACTCGTCCCCATTTCCAGACAAAAAAAACGAGCGCGGCGAATGTAACGAAGGCGGCTAGAAACGCGGGCAAGCCAGCGAATGGAGTTTCCCTGCGCGCGAGCAATGGAAAACCGGCGATATCGCCCCCCAGCGCCATGATATTTATACCCAAGTCGAAAATAGGCGCGAAGAGAGACCGGCCAACGCGGCCAAAGGCGCTATAGGGATCGAGCAAGCCAAACACGAATAAATTACCAGTCGCGAGCGTCGCGATAAACGCGACGAGCACAAGCATCCGGAGCCAGAAATAGTTGGGATAAGGCTCGCGTTTCGTTTTTCCGAAAAGCGCGCCCAGAATATCCTGCGTTATTCCAAGAGGACAGAGAGCCGCGCAATAAGCGCGACCAAACAATAATGTCAGGATTAGAATCGCGCCAAGAAAAATTACGCTTCCAGCGACCAGGGCGGGACCAACCTGGAAACGGGCCAGTTCCGGTATTGGCGCAATGCCCGCGACGAAAGCAAGGAAAAATAGGGCGAACACAACCGTAGCGACGCCTCTGCGCGTCCAAAGGAGCCAGTTTTTTTTCATACAGGCTCCTCATTGCGCAATTTTTCCGTAAATTTGCCTATGCGCGTCATTTCCGCCGGAATATCGATCATGGCGGGACACGCCTCGACGCAAACGCCGCAACCGACGCAACGCGACGCCTGTCTCAATTCCGGCACACGGCGATCATAATCCGCGAGGTAAGCTTTCCGTTTAACCGCGTAATCCGCGCTCGCGGGGTTGTCCGGAAAATAATCGTGATCCAGGGACCGGTTGTATTGAGCGAACACAGCGGGGATATCAATGCCGTAGGGACATGGCATGCAATAACCGCAAGTGGTGCAATTGACGCTGTTCTGGGACAAAAATAATTTAAGCGCCTCCTCGAGAGCCTGTTTTTCCCGGGGCGAAAAAGGCTGGAGAGGCGAAAAAGTCCGCATGTTTTCGCGCAAATAATCCATGCGCGTCACGCCGCTCAAGACAGTAAGGATGCCGGGAAGCGTAGCGGCGTAACGGAAAGCCCAGGCGGCGGGAGTAAGATCCGGATTGACGGCTTCCAGCGGCGCGCGGGCTTTTTTGCTCAAACGGGCTAGCCTTCCGCCGAGCAATGGCTCCATTACTACTATGGGAATGCCCGCGTCGCGGACGCGCTCGTACATCCAGAGAGCCGGAGCGGGCTGGCGCGTAAGCCCGATGATTTGTTTGCGCTTTTCCGGCATTACGAGTTCATTCATCAAATCGTGATAATTGATTTGCAGCATCGCGTAATCCCATTCCACGGGGCGCGAGAGAAGGTAATCGAGAGTTTCGCTGTCGCCGTGAAAGGACCAGCCCAGATGCTGGATGACTCCGCGTTCCTTTTGTTCCAGCAAGAAATCCAGAACGCCCAATTCCTCGTAAATCCGTTTATAGGATGGGACGCTCATTACCGCGTGGAGCTGGTAAAAATCGAAATAATCCGACCGGCATTTTTTCAGCTGGCCCGCGAATATTTCTTTGGCCTGCTCAAGAGACTCAATGACGCGTCCGGGCATTTTCGTGGCTATCAGATAAGACTCCCTGGGATGACGGCAAAGCGCGCGGCCCATAACATCTTCCGAAACGCCTTTATG
>CAMWPE010000288.1 GCA_947176055.1 uncultured Desulfovibrio sp. | reverse complement strand
CCTCGCAACTGTACCGCGTCTTGCCCCCGCCCCCCTCCGCGGCGATGGGCGCCCCCGCCGAAATCCAGTTCTTCACGGTCTCCGGACCCACGCCCATATGGGCGCAGATCTCGGTCAGGTTGCGAAGGATAAGAGGACTGTACATCCCTGCCATGGAGGCTCCCAAAGAGGTTTTCCGGGTTGAAAACTTTCCGCGGACAGTTTTCCCCCAAACCCCCTATCAAAGACTTTTCGCCGGCTTCCGCATTCGGCGGTCGCCGATTTTTGACGGGTCGCGACGATCCCCGCGGGCGACGCGATTTTTTTGTCAATCCGTTCCGCGCGGGCGACGCTCCACGTGGAGCAAAGAAATCCGTCAAGGTCAAGGCGGGAATAAAAACTTTTCCGGCGGGCCGGCGCGGCGGGGGAAGTTAATCAACCTTTCGCCATGATCTCCCGAAGCTGGGCCATTTGCCGTTCTTCCTCCTGGCGGGCGGCCCTTTGTTGTCTGATTTGAGCCGTCTCATCGTCGCTGCGGACTATGGACCCCGGCGCGCCCATGCCCGTCGCCAGCTCGTCGATGATCTGATCCAGATTGAGCTTATCGAAGATCTCCGGGTTCCCCGAGGCTTGCGCCATGGCCGCCGCGTCCTGGAACAGCGCCCGCGCGGATTCGGCTGTCGTCTGTCTGAGCGCGTTGGCCAGGGGCGAGACAAATTCGATCTTCATGGGCAGAAAGACGCCCTTGAGGCTGTTGGGAACCTTCGGAAAACGTCCGGCCCGGTAAAGCGCTCCCATGGTCCTGGCCAGGCAGGGAACGAGCACATTGGGCTCGTAGGCGGAGATGACCGGGCCCAGTTGCTGGAGGGATTCCCGCTTGCGCTCCAGAAATTCCGTGGCCGACATGTCCCTGGGCCGCTGATCAAGGGGTATGGACGAGAAAATCGACGCCATCAGGCCGATGTCCAGCCGCTCCCGGACGGTCTGGATCTCCTCCTGAATCGGCCTCATGGCCTGGGCGGCCGGTCCCAGATCCAGCAATGGAGCAAGCCTCAGGTTCTCGTTGGCGAAAGTGATTCCCCCCGGCTCCAGATCCATGGAATCCTTCAGGGAAGGGTGGGCAACCACGGGCGGATCGGCCAGTTTGCCCAGGGCGGCCAGCTTGTTCCGCTCCAATAAATCCATCTGCCGCGCGTCGGCCAGAACCTCGTCCCCGGGACCCGTCCCGTAAGGCGTGGCCCCCTCGTTCCAGACGGCGAAGAAGTACGGCATCTCAAAAAAGGTCGCTTCCCGGAGCGCCTTGTCGCGGGCGTTTTCCTCCAGCCACCAGCTCTCGATCCTCTCGCCCCTGCGCCTGACAAAGTGGACGATCCGCAGCGGCTCCCAGGGATTTTTAGCCAGTTTGCCCCTGGCCGCCTCGCTCATGTTCTCGCGGCCGAAACAGCGCTCGAGGTCGCTCGCGGTCATGAGGAGCGTCCTGGCCACGGCCTCCAGGCTCCCCGCGTTGTTCAGGGCCACGCAATAGGTTCCGGTCTGGATTGACTCGTAGCGCATGCCGGCGCCTTCGGCCTCCGAATACAGGAGGGCGCAGCCGCTCCACAAGAGATCGGCGTTGAAATTCTGGATGGCCTGGTAAAAGCCGCCCTCCGCGAGGCAGTCCTTGATCCGGCCGTCCAGCCTGTCCAGCCAGGCCCTGGCCCCCTCGGCCTCCCGCATCCATTCTTCCTCAAACTCCGGCTTGAACCAGGCCGCGGCGCGGGGGGTCATGCCGCTGGTCATGCCCGAAGCCCCCCTCAAAACCGACTGGCCGGCCGCGCCCGTGAAAAGAGCCAGCTCCTCCTCGTCCCTGTCATAGGGCGTCCCCGCGTCATCGAAGCGCCCCCGCCAGGGACAGATCCACTTTTTCAGTTCCCGCCAGATCTTCTCCCTGGGACTCCTGCGCGTTTTCAGATTGTTTATCTGTTCCTGAATTTCGGTGATTTTAGAGTTCATTAGCCAGTCTCCAGTTTCCGGGACGCGATTTTCCCGGCGCGCGGAATATTCATGTTCTTGAGTATATTTAAAAGAGTCCGGCGGCCGGCCTCCGGCTTCGCGGCTATTTTCCGTCTTTCCGGTCCTTCGGCCAGGAGTTTTGCGGCTTCGCGACCCCGCTCCGGACGATTTTCGCCCCCGGGCCGCCCCCGCGGCGATAGATTACAACCGGCGCCCTCAATAAAAAATCCCGGCCAAAAACCGGAATCCCGCCGCTTCCGCGGCCGCCATGAACTGCCTGATCACGCTCCGCTTCCCAGAATCCCGCCGGCCAGCCGTCCCGCCGCGCCGCCGACCCTGCTCCAGCTGGCCGCCCCGGGCGAGATGGCCGAAAGTCCCGGCCTGGCTCCCTTCACGCCAAAAAGGCTCTTCAGGCTCCCGCCCGCCATGGAATAGCCGCTCGCGAAGCCCCCGGCCCCGCCAATCAGCCCCGTCAGAATGCTCGCGCCAATATTCCCCGCCGTCTGGCTCAAATAGTCCGCGTCGGCCTCCCGCGCCGCCGCCTGATACTTCGCCGCCCGCTCCCGCGTGTCCGTCTCCCATAACTTCAGCGCCTTCGCGTAGGCGTTGTCCCCCATGTCCGCGGCGAATCTCGCGATATTGCCTTCGGCCACGTCCAAAGCCGAGCCGCTCGCCATATC
>CAMWPE010000287.1 GCA_947176055.1 uncultured Desulfovibrio sp. | reverse complement strand
CATCATAAAAGATTTGTTCGAAAAAGCGGATGGAGTGCGTGTTTCGGGGTGTCATCCCCGCGATTGCCATTACTCCGTAGGCAACTATTACGCCCGGCGCAGGCTTGAGATTGTCAAAGAATTTTTGCCGATTCTTGGCATAGATTCGAGAAGGTTCGAATATACCTGGGTTTCCGCCTCAGAAGGGCAGTTGTGGCAGAAAGTCGTGACGGACTTTACAAATCAGATACATGAGCTAGGTCCAATACCAAAACTGGAGGACGCGACGCCGCTTTTGCGGCTGGCCGATATGGCGCTTTCGCCGTTGCACGCGCTGGGCACAAACAGGAACGCGCCGCTCGCGGAATTAAAGGAAGCGATCAAGGCGAAATTGCCGGAACTGGATCTCGTTATCGGGTGGGGCCTTGGTTACGATCAGGCACATGCTACGCCCATTTTCATGAAAACCCCCGAAGACGTGGACAACCTTATCTGGGGTCCGCTTAACACCATGAATCTCGCGACCTATTTACCCTTGTTTAAAGGCAAAAAAATTGGCGTTGTCGTCAAGGGTTGCGATTCCCGTTCCGTAGTCGAGCTCCTGCAGGAAAAATTGATCGACAGGGACGACGTCGTCGTCTTCTCCATTCCCTGCGAAGGCACGTTGGATATGGGAAGGATAAATTCCGAACTGGGACGCTACACAAAGATCGATGACGTCCGTTATGACGAATCCTCCGTAACAATAGTGGCAGACGGCAAGGAGCATAGATTCTGCGTGACGGAGTACGCGCAGGGAAAATGTTATACGTGTTTTACGCCAGGCGCTGTTCTCGCCGACGAGCGCTTCGGAACTCCCGTTCCCGTTTCGCAGGGCAATCCCACGCCTCCGGAACTGGCTTTGCTGGACCAGATGAGTCTTGACGAAAGGCGAGCGTACTGGAAAGGGCAAATGGAACGGTGTATCCGTTGCTACGCCTGCCGCAACGCCTGTCCAATGTGCGTGTGCCGCGATTTCTGCGTTTCGGACAGCAGGGCTCCGCATTGGATGAGCCAGGGAGCGAGCGCGAAGGATAAATTATTCTTCCAGACGATTCACGCCACGCATTTGGCCGGCAGATGCACCCTTTGCGGCGAATGCCAGCGCGCGTGTCCGATGGGTATCCCCATACTATCCCTAAGACAGCAGATCGCCAGAGCTATTGGCTCCCTGTTTGACAATTACAAATCGGGCATGAATCCCGAAGCTGTTCCCCCCCTCATGACTTATCTGCCTGAGGAAAAGAATATTCACGCGAAGGAGTGGAAATGAGCAAGATCAGATACGTAGCCAAAAAAGATCTGGCGAATGTACCGCTCTCCATCTCCCAACTGGGATTGACAGTTCTCGTTCCGGTAATTAGTCCAGCCACGGCCAAACCCTCCATAATCTACGAGCCATGGGAAAAAGAAAAAGAGTTCACTTTTGCCAAGGCTTTTGTCTCGCCAAAATCGACAGTTTTTCCGGAATGCGAAACTCTGTTCGAATACAAAAAAAGACCGAGTCCCGTCGCGCCGGATGAAAACTGGATTCAATTATCCGAAAAAGACGAGAGGCGCGACACTGTTATTTTTGGTTGCCGCCCCTGCGACGCGCGAGGCTTTGACGCGCTGGACAAACCGTTTACACAGGGTCTTTTCAAGGATCCGTATTACGCGGAAAAAAGGGATCATATTATCGTGATAGCCCGGACATGCAATACGGGTTGCGAGACGTGTTTTTGTCATTGGGTCGGCGGCGGTCCCACGTCGCCGATTGGCTCGGATATTCTGATAACCGAACTCGAGGACGGATTTGTTTTTCAGGCGATTACGGAGAAAGGCCAGGATCTACTTACGCGTCTTTCTATGCCCGATGGAACGGATAAATTTCCCGAAGCGGAGGAAATCCGCAAAAAGGCCTGGAAGAGTCTTGTTCCCGCGCCTGATATTTCGGGAGCCCTGGAAAGTTTGAAAAATATCTTTACAGACGACGATTTCTGGGTGTCCCAGACAGATCGTTGCATATCCTGCGGCGCTTGCACCTACATCTGTCCCACATGCTATTGCTTTAATATTACGGACGAAGGCGTTCCGGGAAGTCCCAAGGGCGGAAGAAGATTGAGAAGCTGGGACAATTGTATGTCCTCGCGCTATACCAGGGAAGCGAGCGGCCATAATCCCAGGGCGAAAAAATTCCAGAGAATGCGCAATCGCGTTTCGCATAAATTCTGGACTTTCCCGGAGAACTGGGGCTCGTATCTCTGCAGCGGATGCGGTCGATGCATCACAAATTGCCCAGTACATCTGGATATTCGCGCGATTGTGTTGGCCGCTATCGAAGAATACCGGAAAAAGAAAGGAGCGGATTCGTAAAGCATTGCCGGACCGGAAGACAAAACGCTCCCCGGTAAAGATGTCCGACGGGAAATCAATAGCGTTTTTTTGACCGCATAATAAGTAAAAAACGAAAAAGCGCGAATATTTTCACATATTATTGAGAATCCAGGAGAGCCGGATGGCCGCCAAAAAAAATTCCCAAAAGGGGAAATCCCAAGGAAAAGCTCCAAAAAACGCCGATGGCAGACAAAAAAAATATGAAAACAAAGAAAAAGCGCTCCCGCTAGATACGGACTTTAGCGGCGAGCAACTGGCCGTTTTGA
>CAMWPE010000286.1 GCA_947176055.1 uncultured Desulfovibrio sp. | reverse complement strand
CGATACGATTTCGCCCATGAATACGCCCTGCTCGTTTTCCACCAGCGCCAAATCGCCCAATTTGCACGAATCGGGGCAATTATAATAGGCCGCTGGCTCAAGAGGACGTGTTTTTATCCCGAAAACGCTCATAGATTTGTATAACATTTATAGTTTAACGACCGATCCAATATCAGGCAAACGCGCCCTCCTGTCAACCATGCTTGCGTTGCGAAGGATAATGTTTTATATTTCCTGTTTTGCGCGGAAGGGGTCAACGGCGAGACCGCGCGGTCATGTTTACCGCGTCGGGACCAACTCGCGCCCCGCGGTCGCTCTAACATTATCCCATGGAATTTTATCCGGAGAAACCATGATCTCGCGAAACGAAGCTCTGGAATTATTGAAAAACGCGAATACGACGCCTTCGCTTATGAAACACGCGCTGGCGTCGGAAGCGGTGATGCGCGCTCTCGCGGAAAGGCTGGGAGAGGACGAGGAAGTGTGGAGTCTCGCGGGATTGTTGCATGATCTGGACTATCCCGAAACAGAATCGGCTCCGGAAAAACATGGCCTCGCGGCCGCGGAAAGGCTCGAATCGTCCTTGCCTCCCGAAGCGTTGCGGGCTATCCGCGCGCATAATGGAGAAATGAATGGCGTCGCTCCGGAAACGAAATTCGATTACGCCCTGCGTTGCGGCGAGACCGTAACGGGACTTATTTCCGCGGCGGCGCTCATGCGTCCGACGGGTTACGAAGGCATGGCTGTTAAAAGCGTCAAGAAAAAAATGAAGGACAAAGCTTTCGCGGCGAATGTTAACCGCGACAATATCAAACAATGCGAAAACGCCGGTCTGGGTCTGGATGAATTTCTGGAGCTCGCCATTGGCGCCATGGCCGCGCTCGATACTGATAAATAATACATTTTATGAGGCTGATATGGAAAAGGAAAAGAATGAAATAACGACGTCGATCCAAACCCTGGGCGCTTGCAAGCTGGATTCGCATCTTCCTTACAGCACCTGGTCCGACAATAAAAAGATTCAGATTTTCGCCGACGACGAAATGGGCGAGCGCATCTCCTCGGCAAACCGCATGGTATTCGAAGCCGCCGGGCCGAGGAAAAAACTGTACTTTGATTCTTCGCGGGCAAAATGCGCCATCGTTACTTGCGGCGGCTTGTGTCCCGGCATCAACGACGTGATCAGGGCCATCGTCATGGAGGCCCATCACGCCTATCATGTTCCTTCGATCCTGGGCATCCGCTATGGCCTGGAAGGATTCATTCATAAATACAAACACAGACCCATGGAACTTACGCCCGAGTCGGTGGCCGATATCCATATGTTTGGGGGCACCGTGCTTGGCTCCTCGCGGGGACCGCAACCCGCGGACGAAATTGTCGATAATCTTGAGAGAAATAATGTAAACGCGCTTTTCATTATAGGCGGCGACGGCACAATGAAAGCGGCGATGAAAATAAACGAGGAGATCAGGAAGAGGAATCTGAAAATCTCCGTCATCGGCATCCCGAAAACCATCGATAACGACATAAATTTCGTGCCGCAATCCTTCGGCTTCGAAACCGCGGTTTTTAAAGCCACGGAAGCCATAGAATGCGCTCATACCGAGGCGTGCGGGACGCCCAACGGCATTGGCCTGGTAAAATTGATGGGTCGCGAATCCGGCTTTATCGCGGCGCAAGCCACGCTGGCGCTGAAAGAAGTCAATTTTGTCCTTATTCCCGAGGCTCCGTTTGCCTTGCGCGGCGAAGGCGGCCTGTTGCCCGCCCTGGAGCAAAGACTGAAAGAAAGAGGTCACGCCGTAATCGTGACGGCGGAAGGCGCCGGACAGCATCTGCTCGAACACAGCGGCACAACGGACGCCTCCGGCAATCGCGTTCTAGGCAATATCGCGGATTTGTTAAAGACAGAAATCGGCGGTTATTTAAAAGAAAAGGGCATGGCCCATTCTATAAAATATATAGATCCGAGCTATATCATCCGCTCCGTCCCCGCGCAGGCCGGAGACAAGGTATATTGCGGTTTTCTGGGTCAATACGCCGTGCACGCGGCCATGGCCGGGCGCACAAATATGGTGGTGGCAAAAATTCAGGACAGATACGTGCATTTGCCTTTGGAGCTGGTTACCCAGGCCCGCCGCAAAATGAATATTTATTCGGATTTGTGGCGCGCGGTGCTGGAATCCACCGGCCAGGGAATGCTGAAAGGAATGTTGCCGGAGGGAGCGGCGCCCGAAGCATGAGGAAGGCTAGATTCAGACAGATCAAGGCGTCGGCCGGATCTGGCAAAACTTATAACCTGATTCGCGAATATATGTCCCTTATCGCCCGTTGCGCTTATGATCAGGCGCGCGGAAAAGGCGCGTGCGTTTCCGCCGGCGAGGAACTCGCGACCTACGGGATGAACGAGATCCTTGCCATCACTTTTACAAACGCCGCCGCGGGCGAAATGCGCGGCCGGGTCATCGCGGAGTTGAAAAAAGCCGCTCTGGGCGAGGACGGCGCCAACGCGGATTTCCCGCCAAAGCTGGCCGCTCTCTGGCTGGATAAAATTATCCGTGAATTGCGTTGCCTCAATATCAGGACAATAGACAGCCTGATGAATAATATCGCGCGGGCGTCGGCCCTCGAGCTTGGCCTCAATCCCGATTTCAGGCCCGAATACGCCGGCGGCAAGGCTCTCGA
>CAMWPE010000285.1 GCA_947176055.1 uncultured Desulfovibrio sp. | reverse complement strand
GGAGCGATATCCGCCGATTTTGCCGGAGTAGTTTCGGCGATCCGCGCGGCCGCCTGGTTTGTCTCAGCGTTTTCCGTCTCCGATGTCGCCTGGGTTCGCGCCGGAACTTCTTTTTTTTCGTCGGTCGCTTCCGCCAAAGCGGCTTTTGTTTTTTTCTCATCCTCCGCGGCTTTGGCGGCGATTTCGGTGGCGGAGCTTTTCGCGGTCGTTTCCGGCTCGCGGAAATCTTCCACAGCCAGGACAACATTGTCCGCGTAAAAATTCATCAGGGCCGGCGTCCAGTTTTTCCCCGCGCGGGCTTCGCGGGACACCTCCTCTATTTTGACCGGGGGATAAAGCGGATACAGATGGGAGCACTCCGCGGCGCCCAGCCGTTGCGAAGTCCGCAGCGCCGCTCCGCCCTTATGTTCGACGATTCTTCCGGATATTTCGCCGTCTTTCATTAAGGATTGATGGTAATCGCGAAGTCTTAGGGCCCGCGCGCAGGCTTCGGCAAGATACAAATTAACGTCGGCTCCGGTTTCCAGCATTTTCGCCTGTTTTTTTAACCAGTCGCGCTGATTGGTCAGGAGCTTTTTCCAGTCGTTTCCCTTCAATTCCGTTTTCAATTTTTTCCAGATATCGTTGAGCGCGTCTTCGGCGGCGCGAAAATCGGCGGACTCGCGATAGAGTTTCTCGTAGTGTTCCGAAGCCGCGAATACGACGGAGGCCGGGATCAGGCACAGGATCGCGATCAGGAATCGCGCGCGAAAGTATTTCATAAAAAGCGTATATATCATTAATCAATTAAATAAAAGACGCCGGCCCATCCCCCGCCAGGGCATAACGGGAGATCAAAAAGGGAAATTGGCCTGAAGGGACAAATTACGGTTTTCAAGGAAGCGAACAATAATTATACTGGAGCGACGGCGAGTTCGCGCCGAATCAAATTAAAAGGAGATTTTCATGAAAAGTTTGCGATTTCCTGCCTGCCTTATGCTCGCGCTGGCTCTTTTCGCGGGCTGCGCCGCCGCGAAAGGCGGAGGCGGTCCTCAACTGGGAAGCGCGGGTATGGGTCCCGTAATAGATAAGTCGGGCGACGCCGCTCTCCAGGAGATGATCGCCGAGGTCGCTCCGCTTTTTGCCCAACATAAGGACGCGGAGACGGGCATGGCCTATAATCTCTTTGTTCCAGCGAAGCTGGAGAAAGGCAAGAAATATCCCCTGGTCATGTTCATAGCCGACGCCAGCACGACGGGGAGGGACGTCAAGGCTCCCTTGACACAGGGCTACGGAGCTCTTGTATTCGCTACGCCGGAGTCGCAGGCCGATAACCCTTGTTTTGTCCTGGTTCCCCAATTTACCGGCGTCGCGGTGAACGACGCTTACGAGCATACGCCGGAAGTCGAAGACGCGCTGAAAGTCCTTGAAAATGTGGCGGCCAATCATCCCGTCGATAGATCCCGCATGTACGCCACTGGTCAATCGATGGGCGGCATGATCTCAATGTATTACAACGTGACGCGTCCGGATCTCTTCGCGGCGTCGATGTTCGTCGATTGTCATTGGGCGCCATCGACAATGGACGCGCTCGTTTCCCACCCGTTCGTCTTCGTGTACGCCGGCGACAAAGGCAAAGGCTTCGCCACCAACGAGGCGATTCAGGAAGCCTGTCGCAAGAAGGGCGTGAGCTACGCCTGGATGGAATGGAGCGCGAAGTTGCCGGAAGAAGAACAGGCCAAACTGGCCAATACCTTGCTTGCCAAGGGCGCTCCCGTTAATATTGTCGGCTTCGAAAACGGCAGCGTGTTGCCCGCGTCCGGCAAGGGAAGCGAGCATATGTATTCATTTGATTACGCTTATCAGATCGCGCCCTTGCGCGACTGGTTATTTAGCCGTTCGCTGGCAAAATAAAAAGACGGCGGGGAATCGGTTTTTTAGCGTCGGTTCCCCGTCTTTATTGTCAGCGAATATTGTTAGTTGGAACGCCGGCGATACCCGCGGGCAACTTTCGTCGGCGCGACTATTTTCCTATTTGCCCACATTGCCCAGCATATCGTTCATCATCTTGCCTACTTTTTTCGCGGACATGGGGTTTTGGCCAGTTACGAGCATTCCGTCGGCAATGGCGAAATCGCTCCAGGGCGGAGCGCAATCGTAATTGGCTCCTTTTTCTTCCAGCGCTGTCTGCAATAGGAAGGGAACGACCTTTTCCGTGCCATTGGCCTTTTCCTCTGCGTTGGTGAAGCTGTTTACCTTCCTGTTCCGAATCAGATGTTTCCCGTCGGGCAGGACGACGTTGATCAGGCCCGCTGGTCCGTGGCAGACGGCCGCGACAACGCCGCCATTGGCGAAAATGCTGGCGCAAATCTCGGCCAGGCGCTTGTTATCCGGAAAATCCCACATTACGCCGTGACCGCCGGCGTAGAAAATCCCGATATATTCGTCGGGATTTACGTCTTCCGGCTTAAGGGTTTTGGCCATTTTCTTTTGCCAGGCAGGATCATTCCAGTATTTTTTATTTATGGGATCGGTAAGATCGACTCCTTCGACCGGCGGTTTGCCGCCTTTGGGGCTTACCACATCGATTTCGTAAGTTTCGTCGAGCTGGCTCCAGGGATGGGTTACTTCCGAAAGATAATAGCCAGTGGGCTTGCCAGTGTCGCCCAGCTCGCCGTGGCTGGTGACCGCGAACAGGATTTTTCTCTTCATTTTTTCATCCTTAATTAATA
>CAMWPE010000284.1 GCA_947176055.1 uncultured Desulfovibrio sp. | reverse complement strand
AGCGCGAAAAGATATATTCCCGGGGGGCGAAAGCCCTTCCGGGGATATTTTTTAACGCAGGGATAAATATCGCGAGCAAGAACGACGTTCATTCCTGGGGAGATATAAAAGGGAGAGCGCGAAATCCCGTCTCAACGAGCGCGGAGTTTTGCTGTCAGCTTTTCTATAAAACGGCCATCCCGTGTCTCGCATTCCCAAACGACAACCGCGCGCCAGCCCAGCGCGACCAATTCCCGTAGAACTTTTCGATCCCTGGCAACATTGCGACCGAGCTTTTCTTGCCACCATTCGGTCCTTGTCAATGGAATCTTCGCTATGCGACAATTCCCATGCCTATGCCAGAAACAACCATGGACAAAGATTGCCAGACGCCGTCCTGGCATAACGATGTCCGGCGTTCCTGGCAAATCTTTTCTATGCAAACGGAATCTGTATCCTTGGGAATGGAGCCATTTTCTTACAATGATTTCCGGCCCGGTATTCCTGGATCTTACGCCGGACATCATCTCGCTACGTTTTTCCGGAGAAACTACGTCAGTCATTCAGGCTTCCGGCAAAGGCGATAAAACGTTCAAGCGTCCAGATTCTTTGTCGCCTGTCGGCTGGAAAAGAGGATAAATATTCCTTCGGAACCACAAGCCTTACTCTCTCTTCTTCCATTTCATCGAGCTGGTCGCGGGACACGCCCTGTTGCAAAGTGCAAAGATATTTTATTCTTCCGTCCAGTCTCCCAGCTTCGGTAAGGATTTGTCTCCACCTGTCCTTGCACGTAGTTTTCGCGGCAAGCATTACCAGCTTTTCCACAGGAAAAGACGGATCGCGATACGCGTCCTCGGAAGGGAAAATAAAATCGGGACGTCTGTTGCCTTCGGTTCTGGCCTGCGATGTAAACGATAGTTCGTTAGCCGAAAACAGGGCCGCGAGATGCAGTTCGAAACTTGCTCCCGCTCGACTTTTGCGACGGTTAAGAGCGGTGTTCGCCAGATTGAGGAACTCGTCCATATTCTCAAAACCTTCCCGCGCTCTCGGCAGATAAAGGGCGATTTCAAGACTGCGAAATAATCTGTATTCGGTATCAATCCACCTCAAAAGCGTGGCGTCCGGTTTTGTCTTGCTATCTCCGGCGTCGCGATGGGAAAGGTTCCATATTCCGCGACTCGCGCGAGCCATTTCCGCGGTCGAGGGGAAACTGTCATGCGAGCTGACGTACTCGCGGATCGCGTCCGCTTCGATAATTAAAGAATCGGGAGACGGCGGACCGATAAGAGAATTAGTTTCGGCGGGGCCGACGCCGGTCGCTTCCATGAAGCGATCCATTTCTTCGTCGGAATCAAGCGCGAAAGCCGAGTACGCGTCGTCGTCATTTTTTACCAGAATAAAGAGAGAACCGGTATGACGAGGACGCAACCAAGGAAAATTTCGCCCAAAACTGGTTACGCGGTACTCGTCGCGGCTACCCGAGCCGTAATAAATAAAACGCGAATCTGTGGCCAAATCATCCGGCCAGGTTATCCTCACCCTTCTTGATTTATTGCTTCCGCGCTCGCCTGGCGCGTCAAAAAGAATTGGCCATGCATTTTTCGCTATATAAATTCCCGCCTGATGCGATCCGTTTTCGCCTGTATCGTTCGCGGACAGGAATTTGCAATACGACAACCGCGAATTTAAAACAGCGGCCAGCGCGTCGTCGAGCGCGCTCATTCTAATATCCGGGGCAACATCGCTCCGGCGATTTCTTGAACCAGAGGAACGACAACGCTATTGCCGAACTGCCGGTACGCTTGCGTATCGCTCACCGGGATGCGAAAAGAATCCGGAAACCCCATCAAGCGGGCGCATTCTCGCGGCGTCAAGCGGCGCGGTTCCGGGCCTTCCTGACAGATAAGTATTTCAGACCCGTCTTTGTAGTAACGGGCGGAAAGGGTGCGCGCGACATCCTCCGGTCCCGCCAACCCATAACCAAAGCCGTTTCCTTTATCCCTATGTTTTTTCGCGTATCCCTGAAGATAGCTCCACATATGTTCAGTAAGGGTATAACGAGAGTTAACGCGTCTTGTCGCGTGATCAAAATAACGGTTTCCGTCATGAGGAATGACTGCTTCAGTTCCGTCGAGACGATGAAGAATAGATGAAAGAACAGGAGGCCGCGCGCTTTTCTCAATCCCGTCAAAGAAAAACGCGCCTCTGTCAGCAAACCCCGCTATAAATACTCGCTCCCTATGTTGCGGCACAAAATATTTCGCGTCCATTACGCGCCAATGGATATCGTAACCAAGCGAGTTCTCCAGAACATCGCGAATCACCCGGAAGGTATCGCCGCGATCATGCGAGATCAAATTTTTTACATTTTCCAGGAGAAAGGCTTTAGGACGCTTTGCCTCTATGATCCGCGCTACGTCAAAAAATAACGTTCCTTGCGTTTGACAGGCGAAACCGTGCGGTCGACCCAGCGCGTTCTTTTTGCTGACGCCCGCGATACTGAATGGCTGACATGGGAAGCCGGCGAGCAAAACATCATGCGACGGAATAGAATCCGCATCGACAACGGTAATATCGCCCGCCATCTCATGTTCGTCGCCAAAATTATCCAGATAAGTTTCGCGGGAAAAACGATTGCATTCGCTGGCATAGACACACTTACCCCCGTGCCCTTCAAACCCCAGCCGTAATCCTCCTATTCCCGCGAAAAGATCGATAAAAGTAAAAGTCCGATT
>CAMWPE010000283.1 GCA_947176055.1 uncultured Desulfovibrio sp. | reverse complement strand
GTGTCAGATCGCGGCGCCAGTCGGCGTCGGCCAGCGCGGCGATCAGGGGATCCGGCCCGTCAGGCAGGAGCGCGAAATACTCCTTTATCTTGCCGCTCTTAAATAACGAGATAATTTTTTCTTCGGCCTCGTCCGGACCGTCCCGCAACCAGGCCGGTACATTTTTCGGCGTCACAGGTCGGCCGTAGAGGGCGAAAGGCGACTCCGGCGCGTAATGGCGGATGAATTTGAAGAGATACAGCCCGGGATCATTGTCGGCTATTTCGTCGGCCAGAACGGCTTCCTCGTCGAAGTCGCCGTTGTTTTGCAACCATTTGGCGACATTGCTCCGGGCCAGCATCCCCATGCCGCTCTTTGACTCTTTATAGCCCGCGGCGAAGGCAGGGGCCAGATCATGAGTACTACTATACGGTTTGCCCTGAAAGACGAATGGCCGACGGACGCCCGCGTCCTCGACAGGCCGCTCGTAATACACCGGAATATCGCGCTCGCCGTCCAGCCAAGCCTCGATCTGCATCCAGCCCCCAGCGCTTGCGGTCGTCGCGGGTAAGGAGGCCGGAGAGGAGCAGTCTTTCATGCTCCGGCAGGGCCGGGTCGATTTCGACTCCCCTCGTAGAGAGAATATAGGCCACGCGGCTGGCCGAGAGATCCTTGAAAGGATGGAAACCCAGGAGAATTTCGTAAAAGATCATGCCGCAGGCCCACCAGTCGGCGGGGCGGGAGACAACGTTGCCCAGTGTGTCTTCGGGCGCCGCGTACATGGGCGTGAGACCTTTCCGCGCTGCTTCGCGGACGCTGGCTCCGTCGAGGGCGGAAGCTATGCCACAGTCGGCCAGCACCAGATCCAGAGGAGCCGTCGAGCGGACGAGGATATTGCCCGGCTTGAGATCGCGATGGACTATGCCGCGCTCGCGCAGGGCTTTCACGGCGGCGGTCAGCTGGCGGACGAACTGACGAAAGTCTAACTTCGCTCCTTTTTCCAGACAGTCGGCGACGGAGCCGTTTTCGATATATTCCAGGACCTCGTACCAGCGACCGTCCTGGCGCGACTGACCAGTCCTGAACACCCGGACGATATGCTCGGGGCATTCCCGCGAGATCCGCTCGTAACGCTCGAGCGCTTCGCGATCCGGCTCGATGCCCAGTCTGTAATATTTCAGGACACGGGTGTGGCCGCCGTTATCCTTGACTATGGCGATATCGGCCTCCGCTCTCCGCGCGGCCAGGCGCCGGATTACGCGAAATTTATTGGCCTCCGGAATCTCTCCGGAGCTGCCCCCCGGCGTCGGGTCGTCGCTGGCTTCGCGAATCGTCGCTCCTTCGACTCCTGTCTCGCGGACTGTCTCCACGCCGTCGCGAACCGTCCCATCCCTTATAGTCCCCTCTCTAGCGCCCATAGTCCATGCCTTTGTTTGGCGGTCTTGCTCCATATGGAGCAAAAATTCGAGCCGACGCCGCCCTGATCAAATAGCGTATAGCATCCGCAATTTTTATAAAGTCCAATTAATTATATAAATAAACACGAGCCAAATCCGGCAAGAGCCTATTAACACCCTAAGCGGTTGGCGGCATAGTTCCGGGAGCGCTTTCTGAAACAGCTAACAAAAAACGCCGGAGTTTTCTCCGGCGTCGGGGCGTTAAAGCCCGCAATTAAAAGATCCGCAAGCCCATTAATTCAGTTCGAATTTGAAGTCGGGCTGGCGCCCTTCGAAGGTTACGGAGCCGCTCAAGGTCTGGCCGGGCCGGGACAAAAAGCCTACCAGAGCCTCCTGCGCGCCGGGAACGAAGAGCGAGAGAAAAGCTAATCGCGCCCTTTGCTCCTGCGTAATATATTTAAAGATTCCAGTTTCCCGAAGGACAAAGTTGACCTTTTCCGGCTCCCTGTCATCGATATTGCCAACGATGTCGGCTCCCAGATTGAAAAGATCCTTGAGGTTTAATGCCGCCTTCGCGGTAAGAATGTTGTTCTTGATTTTGCCCTCGGCGTCCAGAGACCCTTCGATTGTCGCCGGCGCGGTGGGAATATCAAAATCTTTCAATATGGCGCCGGGAATGGAGGCCTTGTCGATGAGCAGGCTGACGCTGTCGGCGCCCATATCCAGATCCGCCTTTTCGACCTTCGCGCCAAGCTGGGGCGCGCTTATGTCCCTGATCCGGAGCTTCTCGACAATGGCTTTTTGCGGCTGATTTTCAACATTCTCCGGGATGAAGAGACGGGCGACGGAAGCTTCGGCCACGCTGATGCTGGGGCCTCTGGAGGGGGAGACAGCCAGTTTTGTCACAGCCGCGTCCCTGGCCGCGTTAAGCGCTAGTTCTTTGGCTTCGACGCTGGCCGCGGAACAGAAGCCGTCCCGCTCTGTTATCTGGATATCCTTGATTTTAAGATTTTCCAGGGCCGCTTTTTCCGGATCCGGCGGGGTTACGGGCATGGAGAAGACGCCGAATGAACCCTCCGCGACGCTTATTTTCTCCCCGTCGCCGGTCTCGATGGCCAAGCTTTCTACTTCCAGATCCTTTGCGGTAATGGGGGCGAGATCCCTGGCTTTGAGGCTGGCCGCGGCGAGTTTTCCGACCGGAGTTGTCAAGGCGATATCGTCGCCTTCGTAGCCCCCAAGACTGGGCAGGGTTCGCAAGCCGCTCCGCGCGGACGAGGCATCGCCGCCGCCGACGAGCGCGACGAGAACTTCGACCGTCGCCTTGTAATCGCCGCCCGGCTTGACGAAAAC
>CAMWPE010000282.1 GCA_947176055.1 uncultured Desulfovibrio sp. | reverse complement strand
TTTGAATCCCGCCAGAGCCGGCGAAGCGGCCAGCCAGGGGCAGATTTTCGCGAGAGCCTGGTTATCCCTGGGAAAATTTCCGTCTTCGTTGGCGAAAGCGAGCGCCGCGCGCGCTTTCCAGGATTGGGCGCCGGCATCCTGAATTTCTATTTTCATACGCGATTCCCGGAGTAAGGATTGGTAAAAATATTTTTAGCAGCCTCGCCGGGTCTTTGCGGGGAGGGCTAATTTTGTTATCATCCGACGCGAGAAAATACCAATATAAAAACAGGATTGTCAAAACTAAAACGGTCGGCCGATGCTAGTCTATATTCATGTGCCTTTTTGCCGGAGCAAATGCTCGTATTGCGCTTTTCCGTCAGCGGCCATAGGCAGGGATCCCGATAAAATCGCGCCTTTGCTCAAAGAGTATCTGGATGTCCTTTCCCTCGAGATTGAGCAAAGCTCCCTGACTCTGGGCAAAAGGAGCGTGACAAGTGTATTTTTTGGCGGAGGCACGCCAAGTCTCTTGCCGCCGGCGCTCGTCGGCCGCGTAATGGATAAACTGGCCGGAGCCTTCTCCCTGGCTGAAAAACTCGAAGTCACGCTTGAGGCCAATCCCGAATCCTTGCGCGGAAACGCGGCGGCGAAATATCTTGAAGCGGGCGCGAATCGCCTCTCGCTCGGCGTTCAGAGCCTGGACGACGCCATGCTCCGCGTTCTGGGGCGTCCTCATAAGGCCATCGACGGCATAAACGCGGTTTACGCGGCCAGAGCGGCGGGATTTAAAAATCTGAATGTCGATCTTATGTGGGGGCTGCCCGGCCAGGGCGTGCGGCGCTGGTTGCAGACCCTGAAAGACGTAATCGAGCTGGCTCCCGATCACGTCTCCTCTTACAATTTGACGCTGGAGCCAGGCACTCCCCTCGAAATTGAGCATGAGAACGGCGCCCTTGTCCTGCCGCCGGAGCGTGATCAGAACATCATGTTTATGGAGGGAGCGGCCTTGCTGGAATCGGCGGGCTATCTTCAATACGAAATTTCCAATTTCGCCCGCATGGGCTTCCAGTGCGCTCATAATATTGGTTACTGGGAGGGCGAGGAATACCTGGGCCTCGGTCCTTCCTCCACTTCGACTATCGGCCCGAAGCGGTGGACCAATCCCGCGTCCCTCGCGTCATGGAAAGAACAGGTTCAAAAGGGCGTCGACGGGCGAGCGGTAGAGATATTGACGCCAAAAATCCGCATCCTCGAGCATATCATGTTGCGACTGCGCACAGCCAGAGGCCTGCGTCTGAAGGCGTATAAGGATCTCACCGGCGGCGATTTCCTGAAGGATCATGAGAAGCTCGTCCAGACACTGCATGAAAACGGCCTTCTGCGGGCGCGCAACGGCTATTTGAGCCTGACCCGGAGCGGCATGATGGTTTCCAACGCCGTGCTGACCAATATTTTCGAGAGGCTGGAAGCGGATCCCGCGCTCAATCCGGATAAATTTCCCCGGAAACCGTCGGCGTGCGCCGCGCTGGCCGCGTCATCCTCGCCTCGCGTAAGGCCCGTCAAATGGCCGGAAGCGGAAGTCCAGCCAAAGGTAAGACGTCTGATCGAGCCGGAATAAGCGCGACCCGGCCGATAGCTCGCTCTTATCCCTCCGCGTTTTTCAGCCGATAAGAAAGAGACCCGGCCTCGCGAGCTATCATAGAAGCGGGTTATAAACGGAAGGTGAAATTATGGCCGATGAAAACGACAAAAGCGGGCTTGCCCGGCGCATGCAATTAAGACAGGCGGCCCAGAATCTTGAGAAAGCGCAATCCCAGACGAAAAAAAGGCAAAAGGATTACGCCGACGTCCTCATAAATCATCTTCGGGACAACGGCCAGATTATCTGCGTGACGGAGGATATGGCTCTCTCCGGCCAGATAAAGGAAATTATCTCCGAAACGCTGAAAATGCCCGCCTCTTGCGCCAGTTTCAGCGCGAAAGCCGATCTCGCCGGCAAAGCCATAAGGTCGGCCGTGACGGCCGGAAGGACGCCGCTGGTGATAATCGAGCAGTTTTTGGGCGGGCGCGATTTAACTTTTGTCGTCAGGACGCTTAAAAATACTTTCCCGGAAATCAAGCTTATCATGATCGCGCAGGAGATCGATAAAAACCGTTTCGTCCTCCTGCATGAAAGCGGCGTCGATTCAATGCTCGTAAAGCCGGCCGACGGCGCGGCCATTCTTGAGAAGATAGCCCGGACCATCAAACCGGACGATCAGGCCGAGCGAGCCCTGGATATGGCGAGAGTTCTCCTGAACAAGGGCGAGCTGGAGAACGCCTTGCGGGTATGCACGCAGGAAATCGCCCGCTCCGGCAATTCGGCCGCTTCTCTCATGCTCGCGGGCGATATTTTCAAGGCAATGCGCGAATGGGACAAGGCCGCCGACGCATACAATCGCGCTTCCGGCGGATCCTCGCTCTTTCTCGAGCCTTTGCGCAAGTTGTCCGAACTTTACGCCGAAAAGGGCGATATGGCCAGGCAACTGGAATATCTGGAAAAGATGGACGAATTGTCCCCCCTGAATCTGGAGCGCAAGATTCTCATCGGCGAGCTGGCCCTCAAGCTCAAAAGGGGCGACAAGGCCAGAAAGATATTTGATCAGGTAATGAAATTAAGCGCCAGGCGAGCCAACGAAGGCATCGCGTCCGTAGCTTATCGAGTCGCCGATATTTACACGGACACCGATCCTGACATGGCCGCGTCGTTCCTTCAACGCGGACTGGAAG
>CAMWPE010000281.1 GCA_947176055.1 uncultured Desulfovibrio sp. | reverse complement strand
GTCTTGGCGGCATGGCCGGATCGCTTTTCGGCTCCCTGTTCGCGTGGCTCGGTCTCTCCCCCTTCCTAAATTTTCTCATTGTCTGCGGCGGCTATCTCTGCCTCTTGCCAACAGCCTATAAAAAGCTTGAAAAACTTGACGTAGGCTCGCGCAAGGATGGCAAAGCAAAGTCGAAAAGTCGCGTTCCACTCTTCATCTACCTCTGCGGCGTAGCCAGCATGCTATGCTATGTGTCCGAAGGTTCCGTCGGCGAATGGGGCAGTATTTTGTTGCACTCGACGAAAGGGGCGCCGCAGGATCAGGCGGCCCTTGTCTTCGCCTGTTTCTGTTGTTCCATGGTGATTTTTCGCTTCCTCGGCGACAGGATAAGACAAACATTTGACGAATCCCTCATCGTTTGCGTCGGCGGTTTGATTGGAACCGCGGCGATGAGCGTCGTCCTCCTCTCCTCCTCCCCGATCGTCTGCCTTGCGGCTTACGCGGTGATGGGCATAGGCTTCGCGCCCATCGTGCCAATACTTTTCAGCCGCGCCGGCAAATGTCCGGGCGTTGATCAGGCCAAAGCCTCGTCAACCATGTCCGTAATGTCCTATACCGGCTTGCTGGTCTTCCCGCCATTCCTGGGTTTTTTGGGCGATCACATCGGCCTCGACAGCGCTCTTTGGCTGATCGCCTTCTTCTGCCTCTGTATCGCCGTCGCCGGCCCGCTGTTGCTGGGGAAAGTCAAGAGGGGATAAAAGTACAGATAGTGAGATAAATGGGGAGAGGAAAAAATTTTAAAATTTTTCGGGAAGTTTCCGGTGGATGGAAACAGAAGATAGTAGAAAGAGGTTGACCCTAATTTCGTGTAATTTAAAAATAAAGAAGAATAAAAACGGATTTTTTTGGAAACATTTTGGGTAAAGTATTTGAAACAGGAGTAAAGATGATAACCGGAAACGGAGGGCCGCTCACCTCAAGACCGCCTCTGCCAACAACGTCGCCTGTTCATTCTTTAATTAAAATATTAACTCCAGATCCCTCCTCGCCATCCACAAACGCGCAGGCGGATCGCGTTTTTCGCGACGGAGCGACTCTTCGCCTCGGCAGCGTTGTCCATTGCGATCTATCTCCTTTGCCTGGACTTTTCGCATTAAATTTAAACGCCGAACACACTGGGATATACGTTGGGGATGGATGCATCGTTCACCGCAACGGCGACGGATATATAGAAATTGGTTACTCCCAGGGAATTTTTGGATAGGCTGGATTGTTATAATTGCGCCATCTCCGTCTACGTAGCTTGTCACGGACAAGGAATCGTTAAAAATTGAAAAAGCCTATCGCAGGGCAGTGCTCACGCTAAATTCTCCGGAACATAGCGGCTATAATTTACTCAATAAAAACTTCCATAATTTTACGCGCTATCGTCTAACGGGAGAAACTGACCAATGGGGCTGAGTTTTTACATTTTATTCGCTAACTGATCTATTGCAAAATGAGTTTGGAATGGACAATTGGCGAATTTGGAATAAATAAAATAATCCATACTGTTATATTTTTTTGAAATAGGTATGATAAATTAATATATCATGTCAAAACTGTGGAGACGTTCCTGTGAGTAACTACGATATTATCGAACTCCGCAAAGCTTCCCAAGAATTGATCGAAAAATTTACGCGATCGAATCAGGATAAAGAAAAATTTAATGTCGTCATAGTTGGGCAGTATAACAACGGTAAAAGTTCCCTGTGCAACGCGCTTATGAAAGACTATTCCAATTCGCGCTTTGCGGTTTCCGACAAAAGGGAGACCAGGAAAATTCAGGAAGAAACTGATCCGGCAAACGGCGTAACCTATATCGATACTCCAGGATTCGATTCCACGCATGAAGAAGACACGCGTCTGGCCCGCGACGCCTGGATTCGCGCGAATCTGATAATATTCGTCCACAGCCTTCGCGCGGGCGAGCTGGATGGAAACGAAGTCGATACATTAAGAACTTTGTTTTCCGTCGTCCCGGATTTGGGCAAGAGATTTTTCCTCGTATGCAGCAAGAAAGGCGAGATTGACGCGGACAACGCGGAAGAAATTGGGCGTAAAGTCCGCGCGCAGGTTATGGATTACATTGGAGGTATTTCCGGCTACGCCATCGTCGATAGCAACGATTATATGGAGGGGCTTAAAGACGACGACAGGGATCTGGTTATCGAATCCGGCATCGACACCGTCTATGAATGGATCGCGAATCATCGCTCGGCTCAATCAGTAGCGGAAAAAATGCTGGAAGAGGAAAAAAACAAGATCGAGCGCATGGCGCACAGAACTCGCGATAATCTGGATAAAGGAATAAAAAATTACAAACGCGGGTTCAAGGATCGAAGGATGAAGCTTGACACTGTCTGGACCAATGCCAAGCCGGGCATCAGTAAAGTATGGGATCTTTGCAGCGGTTATAAAAAATAGGAGCGATATATATGTGGATAATAGGCGCAGTCGCGGTTGTCGCCGCGGTAGCGGCGCACACCGATCATTCCGACTGGGGAGAGCATTCGGCGCATTCGGACGCGGCCGAGCGCGCGGCGAGGGAACGACGCAGGAAAGAAGAAGAGCGCCAAAAAAATTTTGAGCGGGCGCGGGAAGAATTGAACAATACCCTGTCATCGACGCGCTCTTTGCTCGCCGCGGAAGCCGGAAACGAAAAGGCGAAATTCGAAACCTGGGATTACGACGCCTATAGTCTTGATTACAAGAATTTTGACTCCGATTACGG
>CAMWPE010000280.1 GCA_947176055.1 uncultured Desulfovibrio sp. | reverse complement strand
GTCCCATAACGGCGGAGTAAATCCGTCTTGGGCCATTTTCGCGGGCGTCTTCGCGTCGCCAAGCCGTCATAGCGGATAGCTATCTTCAATTGCTACCCGTTATAAAGTTTTAGTCGCGCTGGCAAACAGGCGGCTAAATCGCTCTTTCGCGAAAAGGCTTCGCTCTTTATTGGCGCTCCGCTTCAAACTTTTCAATTCCCAGCTCGATAATTTTCGCGAGCAGATCCTCGAAGCTCATGCCTATGGCCTTGGCGGATTTTGGCAGGAGGCTATTGGGGGTCATGCCAGGCAAAGTATTAGTTTCCAATATATAAGCGCGCCCGTCCTTGTCGACCATAAAATCGGAACGGCTGAAGCCGGAAAGGCCGAGAACCCTGTGAGCCGTTTTCGCCGCCTCGCTTATTTCGCGCAATATTTCGGCCGGGAGAGGCGCCGGACAAATTTCTTCCGCTCCGCCGTCTGTATATTTCGCTATATAATCGAATATTTCGCCCTTCGCCGGTTTGATTAATATAGGCGGCAGGGCTTCGCATGGATTTCCAGCGTTGCCCATTACGGGGCAGGTAACATCCATGCCTTTTACCATAGGCTCGATGAGGTAATCGTCGCCGTAGTCAAGGATCCTGGCGGTCGCGGTTCGCTCCAGATCTTCCGTCCCTTCGAGCTTAAACAAATTGGCGGAAGAACCCGCCGTATTGGCTTTCATGATCGCCGGAAATTCGAAGGATAAGGACAGATCGTTTTTTTCCGCAAAAATGGCGAACTTTTCCGGACAGACCCGCAAGCCGGCCTCGCGATAATATATTTTTGAAACGTATTTATTCAGAGCGATCATCGAGGCCGCGGCGCCGGAGCCGTTATAAGGGGCGGGAATTTTTTCGATCATCGCCTGAATCAGCCCGTCCTCGCCGGGCGAGCCGTGCATATTGATAAAGATAAAATCGTAATCCTTGCCGAATTCCGGGAGTTCGCGCAATTCCGCGAGCGGATCGAGCCGACTTACCCGATGGCCCATGCCGGCAAGCGCGGCTTCTATTTCTTTCGCGCCTTTAAGCGACACTTCCCTTTCCGGCGACCAGCCGCCGGCGAGCAATAGAATTTTCATGCCAATCCTCAAATAGAATTTGCGAATAATTGTCCAATCGCGTCGCGAAACGGGCGCGGAAAATTTATAACCTTTTAAAGGGGAGTAAGCCAGAGCGAATTCCGGCGACGAGATCGAGGCAACGCGGCGCGACCGTAGAAGAAAATCCACAGCGAGGGTCAAGAAACAGACTGACGCGATAATATAAAAATTATGTGACTTCAAAATATATTTTTTAAGTTTTCGCGAGCTGAATTTTAGCGGCTAATTCTTTGATACGGCTATTTTGCCAGGCAAGCGTCGCCATGATGTCCGAAACAGAAATCGCGAGATTATCCAGATCAGCGAGATCCCCGGATGTCCTTGGCGGAAGGCATGACGCTAAATAGAGGATAATGGGCAGAATACGCTCGTTTTTCTGGCCGTTATGACCCCCAAGGGAGAGATACTGCCAGTGCCAGAGATTGTCTTTTCCAGCGAGGCCATATTTAGGATATATCCCATTATCCCGCAAGAGCGGATAAACGTGGCGCTCGCAATGCTCCGCGTCCGCGTCATTCTGAATTATAAAATACCGATTTTTTTTGGATATGTTTACTCGCGTTCTTTCTTCGCGCAAGCTGGCCGATTTAAAGCCCGTTTTTTCGCTAAAAGACTGGAAATAAGCGAATCTATCGAGGAATATTTGAGGATTGATAGCTATGGCCTTCGCTTTCGCGTATTCGGCGAATTTGAGGGCCGCTAAACCGCCCGACGAGGATCCGTAAGAAAATATTTCCTCCGCGACGCATTCTCTGGCGATCGCGGTTGCCATAACTGCGATATAAGGATATAAATCGAGCGCGGGCAGGCCGAGATACCAAGCCATGAGCAGATCGGGATAGAGCGAAAACAGCGGTTCGGATAGATACAGGACATGGCCGTCAAACATGCGATGCCATGAATGACGCCGATAGACGGGCCACGGATCAGCCGCCAATTTGGACGCCGAAAAGACTACGTATAATTTGGCGCTTCCGGGTTTAGGCGCCCAAAGGTAATCCCACACCAGGCCTTTGTATTCCATGCGATACGCCGCCGGCGTCTCAATTCCCCTTTTTAAGATTTTTCCAAATTCCGTATTTTCTCTTTCCTTCATCACGAGCGTCATATCTTTTACGGAATCGCGCCGTTTGGAGGTAACGGCGATAATCTCCTGGATGTCGTAATGAGCGAACGCCGGATGCAAGGCCAAATTGGTGTAGATATTTTCTGGCTTCTGTGAACCCGGCATAACGACGCTATAAAATGTGTTTAAATATTTAATTAAATTCGGGTTGGGAAGCGGAAGCGATAGCTTCGCGAACGTCGTCCATATCGCCTATTTTTTGCAATTCCGCGGCGGCGCGCTTGGCCGATTCCTCCAGAGTCGTCAGTGGAAATTCCGCGGAAAACGACAATTTCGCAGCGGATACGTTTAGAGAATATCCCCGCTATTCCTTTCGGGCCGCGTCGAACAATTTTACTAGACGATCGCTCTCCTCACGATCCGGCTCCTCTTCAAAAACCCGGTGGAAAACGACCGCGCAGGAAGTATTTTTTAAGACCAGTTCGCAATAAGCGCGCCTGCCGCAATTCCTAATGGGAATGACGCGATAGGAAGCGTCGGAACGGGTAGCCGTGACAGGTTCGA
>CAMWPE010000279.1 GCA_947176055.1 uncultured Desulfovibrio sp. | reverse complement strand
GTCCAGGCGATCTGCTCGATGCGCTGGGCGTCGCCGTTTACGCCAGCGTCCTGGCGCATTATGTCGCGCAATCTTTTTATAACTCCGGCGAGGGAGCCGCCGTTGTCTATTTTAGGAGGCATTCTCAATCCTTACAATACTTTAGGCCGCGTAAATTTCGCGCTGAACCTCAACGAGGGCCTTCGCCAGATTGTCGCGGCCGCCGAAAGCCTTGCCTATCTTCGCAAGTCCGCCCATGGACAAAAATGGCTCGACATTCAGGGCGCGAATGTTCTCGAGCTCCCTCGGCCCAAATTCGGCGTATTTGTCGAGCAGGGCGTCGATCACTTCCCTGGCCAGACCTTGATATTTATCGAAGATCTTAGCCTGTTTGGCCTTGCGCGCACGCTCCGGGCGGGTAAGCGGTTTTTGATCGTAGGCGATATGGCAGAGGAGATCAAAATCGTCCAGCTCCGTGTTCCCGGCCCGGGCGCGCAACTCGTCCAGAAAAACTCCGCGCTCGCGCAGTTCGTCGAGAATGACCGATTTTTTCGTCTCGCCATTCCATTTGGCAAGAAAATCGCCAAGCGTGGCGTACTGGCCCAGTATGTTTTTGCGGCTATAGTCGATGACGTTCTCCGTTATCAACTTCCCGTCCGGACCCAGATACATGACCCGTTCATTAACTATTTTTACGGCAACCCCGTCGACGTAGATCTTTTCCCCGCGCGGTCCGTCTTTCTCGCGCTCCGCTTTCGCGCCGCCGTTCTTGTCTTTGCCAAAATTCTCGTCCGGATCCGGTATAATCCAGAAATCGTCCTGGGCGAACATGGCCGTCGCGCCGCGAAAATCCATTATTGTAAAAAATTTTTTGTCGTCTTCCCAGCGCAGTCTTGTTCCACGGCCGACAATCTGCTTGAATTCGATATCCGACGAAATGTTTTTATCGATGACGATGAGTTTGCAGGTCTTGCAATCCACGCCAGTCGACATCAATTCCGAAGTCGTCGCGATTACGGGATATTTCGATTTCGCGTCGATAAAGTTTGCGAGATCCCTTTCTTTCGTCGCTTCGTCGTGCGTTATCCGGACTATGTAGCGAGGATTCTCCCTCGTTTTGTCCTGATTGAGATTGATCAGCGCCTGGCGCAGCCTCAGGGCGTGCTCCGTGTCCTCGCAAAAGACGATAGTTTTCGCCATCCGGTCATAATTTTTCAGGAATGCCGTAATTTTTTCGGCTACTTTCTCCGTTCTCTCGTCGATTACCAAGGTACGGTCGAATTCCGCGAGGCGATATTGTTTGTCCTTCACTGGAGCGCCAAACTTGTCCAGCTTGCCGTCCTCCGGTCTCCAGCCATCGATATCCCGGTCCAGGTTTACCCTATGAACCTTGTACGGGGCGAGAAAACCGTCCTGAATTCCCTGTTTCAGGGTGTACACATATATGGGATCGCCGAAATAAAGATGGCTCGAGACATCCCTGGTCTCTTTGGGCGTGGCGGTCATGCCTATATGGGTAGCCTGGGAAAAATAATCGAGAATCTTGCGCCAGGCGGATTCTTCTTTGGCGCTGCCCCGGTGACACTCGTCGATTATTACGAGATCGAAAAATTCCGGTTTAAAGGCGCGGAAAGGCTCGTCGCCCTCCTCGCCGGCCAGCTGATGATAAAGGGAAAAATAAATTTCATAGGCCGGATTGGGCGTCCTCTCCTGGATTTTATGAACGGCGTTGCCAAAGGGTTTAAAATCCTGTTTTATAGCTTGATCGACCACAATATTGCGGTCGGCCAGATAGAGGATTTTCTTGCGCGCGCCGGATTTCCAAAGTCGCCAGGCTATCTGAAAAGCCGTGTAGGTCTTGCCTGTCCCCGTGGCCATGGCCAGCAGGATTCTTTTTTGGCCCCGGGCGACGGCTTCGATAGTTTTATTGATGGCCGCGCGCTGGTAATAGCGCGGAGTTCTGGCGCCCTGCTCGTAATGATAAGGCTCGAGGATGATTTTTTCTTCGTCGACGGAAATTTTTTTCGCGGCGATAAAACGTCGCCATAATTCTTCCGGCCCGGGAAAGTCGTCGAGGGGGATTGGTTTTTCGGTCCCCGCCTCCATGTCGCGCTCTACAAATTCGACTCCGTTGCAACTGTACGCGAAGGGAACGTCCAAAATTTCCGCGTACTCCATAGCCTGTTGTAGGCGGCGGCGAGGTGATGTTTATTGTCCTTGCCCTCGACTATCGCCAGGGACAGATTCTTTTTGTAGAACAACACAAAATCCGCGCGCTTTTTCGCGCCGCGCGTCGCCTGGTTTCCGCTTACCATTACCCTGCCGTCGGTAAAAGTATATTCCGTCAAAATCCGGCTCTTGTCCCATTTCCGTTGCGGAGCCGGATCGATATATCGCAATCGAATATCCGATTCGGACAGATTTTTCTTGTCGTCCATTCGCAAACCTCGCGAATCCTTCTCGTCAAACGGGCGCTTTGGCTATTAATTATCACGAGTCCGCTCGTCTCCGCTTTAATTTGAACTGGCGGCTCCAAAGTCGCCTTGAGAGATCGAATTAAAGGAATCAACGTCCGCGACTTTCCCGGGCCCCAGCCTGTTTGGCAAATAGCGATCTTTTATATGTTTGGCAAGCGTATTAAAAGAAAAATCAATTAATTGGCGCGTTTTTCAGCTAGAGCGCGGTTAAAAACCTCGGTCGCCGCTCCGGGCTGTCGCCCCACAAGACCATACAGCGAGCGGAGCATATGACCTCAAGAATATAAACAACACACCACCCCCGAGACA
>CAMWPE010000278.1 GCA_947176055.1 uncultured Desulfovibrio sp. | reverse complement strand
GGCCGACTACACGATGTTTAACAGCGTCATGAATCTGGGTTTTGGAGCGGCGTTGGGCGGCGCGTTGCATGGCGTCGGCGGCCTTATCGGCGACTTCTACAGGGCGAGGACGGGTAAGCGGCAACCGTGGGAATTTGTGCCTGAAGACGATTTAACTCGCGCTTACATGGACGCGCATGAGCAGGAGATATTCCACGCTTATAGAGACGCGAATCCGTCAATGAGCAAGGAGGAGGCGCGAGAAGCCGCGCGGCTTGCGGCGATTAAATTTGACACATGGGCCCGCGGACGCGCCTATGACGAACATGTTAATGTGAAAGATTATTATGATAACTGGAAACCTAAATGGGAAAGCTATCGCAATTTTGAACCGGCTGATTGGCGCGAAGCCGTGCCAGCGGAATGGCGCAACCCGAACTCGAAGCTGGGCGACGCGCTGGAAGATTTAAGCTATTTGCGCGGCTACGAAGGCTTATCGGAACTGAACGCTAACGCGGTAGGCTTGCATCGATTCCTGGAACAGCTGGACGACTGGGAAGCGAAATTCCCCGATCTGTACGATTACGCGAGCGTCCGCGAAGGCATAGCGGTCCGGCAAGTAAAAGGACTCAGTCGCGGGGAAACGTTGAATCATGCGATGTATCGGAGCGCTGCGGAAAACATAGAATCATTTTTGGAGACTATAAGGAAAAGCGGCTACCAAGAGAAAAGCTTTTTTAATTTCAATCCTATTACACGCGATGGCGTTACATTGCCAGTTGAACTCGGTTTTAATCAAATGCGCCATATCGATAAGAGACACCCAGATTTTAAAAGATGGGATGAAATTCCCAATGTTGTAGAAGCAGGAAACGAATTATTTGTAGGATATGATTTCTACACACGCTCTCCTGCTTATTTATACACACTAGAGTTATCAAACAATACTTCGCATGCGGTTATAGCAGCGGATGTAAAGGGAAACCCAAAAAAGGGTAAACCGCATAGAAAAGTTGTATTAACATCATTTGTAGGTAATACGCGGGTGATAAATAAGTGGAAACAAAAATATAAAGACGCTGTCTCTCCATCTAGTGATAACCAGACTCCCCCAAGTGAACGGGGATCACGTTCATCCCTACCATCACGGGATGGCTCCTTGGACCCTCAAGACAGCGTCAATTCAGCATTTATAAAATCACTAAATGATGAAGTCAATGAGATTTTAACTCCCGCGCCAAGAAAATTACGCCACTCGGATCCCGTCTCCATCCCCCTGCCCGGTCGCGAATCCCAACTGATTGGCCCGTCTTTCCGCGAACCTGTCCGCTACGAAGTTCGCGAGCTTGCCGACGTATTGCCTTCGCATGATCCCGAACGAAATTTCCAGCGGACGGAGAATTATCCAAAGCTGGCGCAAGAGCGTCCCTACGATAAGGACCTGGGCGAAAAGGAAAAGGTTATCGCCAACGCGACGAACTTTGAACCCGCTTTTCTCTTGTCAGACGACCCCGGCGCTACCAACGGCCCTCCGATTGTTACCCGCGACGGCATTGTCCTCGGCGGCAACTCGCGGACAATGAGCTTGAAACTTGTTTACGCGAAAAACACCGAAAAGGCTGCGGCGTATCGCGAGGCCCTGAAAGCGAAGGCGGCGCAATACGGCATTGACCCGGCGGCGATTGACGGCATGCAAAGACCCATTCTTGTCCGCGCTCTAGACGAATCGCCGACGCCGGAGGCGATGGCATTAAAAAGCCGGCAATACAATCAGAATTTGACGCAAGCCATGCAAGCCGAGGCCGAGGGCATATCGCGGGCGCGATTCCTCAAACCGGCGACGCTTGACGCGCTCGCGACCGGCATAAAGGAAAAAGGAACTATCAGGGAATTCCTTGCCAGCGCGGAATCAGCCGAGTTCGCGAAAAACTTGCTCGACGACGGCGTTATCCAGCAGTCGGAATATTCCAGCCTGATAACGAAAACCGGTCGCCTGAATGAAAAGGGCAAAGCCCTCGCATTGACAGTGTTGCGCGGCTTTATCCTGCCGGATTACGACCTGATACAGGCGTTGCCTAAAAAGGTGATTGACAAGCTGGACGCGGTTATTCCGGCGTTCGCTCAATCAAAGTTGCGCGGCGAAGGCTGGGATTTATCACGGGCTCTTGACGCGGCCATGCGTTTTGTCGCGAAGGCCGAAAGCGAAAAGACGACGGTAGAGCAGCAATTCCGGCAACACTCGCTATCGGGCGCCGACGCCATGCGCGACGATCCGCAAGTCCAGGCATTGGCAATGACAATCGCCAACGCGGACGCGAGGGAAATACGCGCGAGGCTGGAATACTATATGTCAATGTCGGATATGAAGGGAGCGGGACAGAACTCGCTATTGCCGACCTTGACCATAAAGCAGGAAGACGCTTTTCAAAAGGCGTTCTGGGAAAAGATCTCGATTCTGGACGGCGAAACCCTGCGCGACTTTAATCCGAAAGAAAACGCCCGCGACGCCGCCTTGCAATGGGCTATGGACAACGCGGTATCTGGCAAGACAAAAACGATTGAAGACGTCCTCAAGTTCATTGAAAAGCGATTGGCAAAAAAGAATATCGATGACGCGGAAAGGGATCTGCTTTTTGGCCACGCCATGGAGCTGGGACAACTTTCCGGAAAATTCTCCATAGAAAAACCGAAGCTGGGCAAACTATGGGAGGATCCGGACGCGCCGCGACCAGAACCAACGGCGAAACCGGAAGAGGCTGGGCAACCCGGAAAAGACGCGACAGGCAAAGAC
>CAMWPE010000277.1 GCA_947176055.1 uncultured Desulfovibrio sp. | reverse complement strand
ATCCACATGAACGCCTACCGTAGTCATACCTTTGTCAAGAAAGGGCTGGACGCATTTCACCGCCGCTTCCTCCATGCCGGCGATCATCATCGCCGTGGAAAAAACGTTAACCAGACCGCTGCCTACGGCGCTGGCAAGATGATTTTCCCCAACCACAAAGGAAGTTTCGCCGGTTAAACCCGGTTTAAGGCCGCTCGTCAAAATTCCTCTCCTGTTATGGCGTTATCAATTTAAATTTAAATATTCACGCGGTCGCTTACGCGCGGCGAAAAAGAAAACTTACCGACGCGCGGCTGACTAACCGCGCAAGCGGGAAACGAGCGGAGCGGTTTTTCAGCGCGCTTCGTCTCCAGGTCGGGAACGCGAGGGAAGCCGAATATAAATTAAGATATTGCCCCTTCGCAAGGGAATTGTTAAGATATAAGGTCATGGCCAAAGAACCCCGCGCGCGTTTTCCAGCGCCAGCCGCGGATTTCAATAATCCGCATCATACGTCCCTGACAATCCGCAAAAGCAGGTTCGAAACTTATGGTTGCCGTTGCCGTTCGGGAAAGGAAGCCCGCGCTTTTGTGGAAATAATCAGGAGACACAATCCTGACGCCGATCACAATTGCTGGGCTTATGTCGCGGGTCTCCCTGGCTCGACCATCGACATTGGCTCGTCGGACGACGGCGAGCCCAGCGGCACGGCGGGAAAACCCATCCTGGACGCTTTGCTATTTTCGGACACAGGGCAAATTTGCATGGTAGTCAGTCGCTGGTTCGGCGGTATAAAACTTGGAACCGGCGGTCTTTCGCGAGCGTATCGGGAATGCGCTCTGCTTAATCTCGAATCGATGCCAAAAATAGAAAATATAATCTGGATCAGGTGGAATTTGCGCCTGCCATACTCCCTCTACGAACGCGGCGCGAAATTCCTTTCAGAAATAGATGTCAAAATTTTGAATTCGAATTTCGGAGATTCGGTAAACATGGAACTAGCCGTGCCGGAAGACCGTCTGGATTTATTTCAACGAATCGTCGGATCCCTTGGCAATGGCAAACTTCGTCCGGTGAGACTCGATCCGGCTCAGAAAGAACATAAAGAATCCGGTAATGTCTAACGCTTGTCGATGTTATTCTGACGCCGGAATATTGACGGAGAATGTTTAAACGTTTCCAAAGGGAAGAAATATCGTCTCCCCAGCCTAATTTGAAGTTGGGAATTTTTTTTGTTAGAATAAGAGCGTATGAAGATCGCATCGTTTGAGGTTGCCTCCGTGTCGCGGTTCCGTATGGCCTTTGTTTTGCATATTTATTCGCGCCGCCGGATTCGCGGCGCCAGGCTTAAAGGATAACAATATGCAGGTCAAGACTTTCACCGGATCCAGCTCTCAAGAAACGCTGGCCATGGTAAAAGCCGAGATGGGCCCGGACGCCGTAATTTTGGGCAACCGGACATATCGGAAAAACGGCGTTGTCTGCCATGAAATAACGGCCGGTCTTGAAAGGGAAGGTCCGGCTATACCCGCGCCGTCGCAAGGGCTGGGCAGCAACGCGGACGCGCCGGCCGCGCCCGGCGGCTGGAATGAATGGCACCGCGAATGGATGAGGATCAAGGATCAGCTTTTCGCGCTGATGAAACCGGCCATCCAACTCGATAAACTTACTCCAAGACAAAGAATGGCCCTCGAATACCTGCAAAGAGAGGGCGTTTCCGACGCGGTGGCCGTGGAGCTTTACAGGCGCTTGCTCGCCGACCCGGGAGCTTCGGTTCTGGAATGTTTGAGCGGCATTGTGCCAGTTAAACCTTTTGGTCTGGAAAAATGGCCGCAAAGAATTCAATTTTTAACCGGTCCCTTTGGCTCGGGAAAAACGACAGTGGGATTGCGGTTCGCGCTTTATTTGCGGAAGATCGAGCCGGCGTACAGAATAGCTTTTATCAATGGCGATTGCCTGCGCGGAAATGGCAGACTGGTTTTGCGGCATTGGGCGGAATTGTCAAATTTCGCTTATCTGGAAGCGCCGGACAAGGAAGCCATGAAAAGAAGCGTCGAGGCGACAAAGGATTTTCAAATCATATTTATCGACACGCCAGGCTTTTCGCGGGATCAGAATCTCGCGCGATGGCTCTCGGATATGGATTTGACTGGATTGAGCGCGGCTTACCATATAACGCTGGCTCCTTTTGACGAGACTCTCCAGATTCAGGAGTTCCTGAAAAGATATAGATTCAAGGATCCGGCGAGCGTAGTCTGGACAAAACTGGACGAGGCTGTAAGTTATGGAAATATAGTAAATGTCGCGAATGATTCGGGGTTGCCCGTGTCCGCGCTCTCTTACGGGCCAGAGCTGAAAGAGAGCTTGCGCCCGGCGACGGAGCCTCTGGTATGGCGTTTAATATTTAAACGTCAGCTGCCCGGAGCGGAACAAGAACCGCAACCGCCGCGCGCGCCTTCAAAAACGGGCGCGAAAAGAATCGGCGGAACGGTGGTCTAATATTTATTCGCGCCAAAAAGCCTGTGGACATTATAAAGCGAGCATGACAGTGGAACAAAATTCGAACGGCTCATTTCCAATGGTATTCTCCGTCACTTCAGGCAAAGGAGGAGTGGGCAAGACGAACATCGCGGCGAATCTTGCCGCGTCCCTCGCCAGCAAAGGGAAACGCGTGGCCCTGGTTGACGCCGATCTAGGGTTGGCCAATGTCGACGTCATCCTTGGTCTGACTCCGCAGAAAAATATGTTCCACCTGTTTCACGAAGGCGCGAGTTTGCGCGATATTCTCTATCC
>CAMWPE010000276.1 GCA_947176055.1 uncultured Desulfovibrio sp. | reverse complement strand
CGCGAGAAAATCCGCCGGACCTCCGTCTTCGGCGTTGCCGCCAAGCTCCGATCTACGACTATCAGTCAGCGCTCCCCCATCGTCCTCCTCTTCGCCAAAGGCCGCGGCTCGCCGAATGGGCTCCGCGTCGCGCGAAGCGTCGGAGGAATCGTTGTCCGGTCCGGTTTCGGCTTTCTTTTGGGCGGCGATTTTTTGCGCGAGGCGCCATTTGCGCTCGAGGGCCATGAGCCGCTCGCGTTCTTTTTTTTCGGCGGCAAGGTTATCGATGCTTTGGCGGATATTGGCCGACAATTCGGCGCCGACGCTGTCGCCGCGACGAGTTAATCCCGCTTCCAGCGCTTTGAACATGGCGTCGGGATCTTCGGCGCCCATGCACAGAGCGGCGAGTTTGTCCGTAGGCTTCGCGTTTTTCAATACCTCGAGACTTTCCGCGAGCGTAATCGCCGCGTCTTCGTAATTTTTTTCGCGGACGAGTTCGCGGGCCCGGACGATAAAAGGATTGCGCGCGTTTGGGTCATGTTTCAAGAGCCGCCCGTACGCCGCGCGGGCCTGATGCCAGCGACGCGCTTTTAGATACGTTTCGGCCGCGCGAGCCAGCCACGCGCGAAACCGCTCCATGTCGCCTTTGCCGCGATAAGCGGCGGCCATGCCCATCTCCGCCTCGGCTTTGATATGGGCTTGCGTCAAGGCGATCTGGAAAGCTCCTATGGCCTGATTCCAGCGGCTCTCCTTGAGGCATTTCATACCCAGGCGAAAAAAGTCCTCGGGTTCGCGGGACGGCTTTAATAAAATTCCATAGGTCGCGAGAGCCTCGTCAAAAGCGCGGGTGTCCGTCTGCTTTTCCCCCAGTTTAAGACAAGCCCTTCCCTGACAGTGTTTCAGAAGTTCAGTAACGCGAGTTTTCAAGGTATCGGCGCTATAAGGCCTGCCTAGCAGGGCGCTGGCTCCGCAACCCAGGGTCGTAAGTTGCGCGGCTTCGTCTTCGCTGGAGAGGACGAGAAGGATGGGATAGGAGAGAAGTCGGGGATGTTGCCTGACGATGGCGCAGAACTGCTCGCCGTCCATGTCTTCGAGTTTTTGGGAGCAAATTACAAGATCGGGATAAAAATCGCTTTCGGTCAGCCCCGCTATCAGACGGGCGGATTCGATGCCGGAATGAGAAGTTTTTACATGCGCGAAACCGGCGTCGCGCAACAGTCGACGGTCGATTTGCGAAGCGGAATCGTTTTCGCAGAGGAGAAGAATATGTTTGTCCGTCATGGGCGACGCGTCTCCGGCTGGATAAATTAAAATGGCCTTTACATAAAATTATAAAATTAATAGCGTTTTTTCAACGGACAGCGACGGCCAAAACGGACGCGAGCCGACGCGACGCCAAAGCCTCCGGTTGATTTATCCCGATGGTCAAGCTATAAAGAATCTATCAATATAGCGGGCCGCGTGGCTCAAAAAAGGAGAATGATGTGAAAAAAACCTTCGCTACGGGGTTGCTGGGCTTATCCTTGCTGGCCGGCGCGCCGGCGTTCGCCGCTGACGCGGCCGTCAACGCTCCCAAATCGCCTATCGAACAGTTTACCGGGGAATACTGGATTCAATCCACGCCGGAAAACAAGGAAGCCTATCTCTTTGGCATAGAGTCGGCCGTGGAAGTGGAAAAGGCCATCGCCGAAAGAAAAGGAGCTTCGAAAGCGACAAAACGGGACAGGAAGGGAACTTATACCCTTTCGCCTTTCGAGAGAGGCTGGATGAAGGCGTTTCCGGACACGCCGAGAAAAGAAATAGCCTCCGAAGTCGATGCCTGGTACAAGGCTAATCAGGATCAATTAAACCGGCCCGTAATGGACGTTCTCTGGTACGAAGTCATCGAGCCCAGGCTTGGCGTCGCCAAGAAATAGACAGGAAGGAGACGAGCATGAAAAAGATATTCGCTACTCTCGCGCTGGCAGCCATTCTGGCTACTGGCGCCGGTTGCACCAATATGAGCAGGACGCAACAGGGCGTGGCCAGCGGCGCGGCGCTTGGAGCCCTTGGCGGAGCCGGTATCGCGGCCATTTCCGGCGGCGCGGCGGGTTGGGGAGCCCTGGCCGGAGCCGGGGCCGGCGCGCTGGCCGGCGGTATTATCGGACACGAAGAATCCAATCGCTGGTAAATTCCCGCAAATCGCGGAGTCCAGCTTTCGTACGGATTCGGACCGCGTAGTTTGAAGACGCGTCCGACAAACTTTCGGAGGATATGCCATATGGGATATCCTCCTTGTTTTTGATGCTAATAAAAAGATAAAAATTAGAAAACGACTTTCATTTTGCTTGACTTCTTGAGCAATTTTGCGTTAACATGGTTCATATAATTTGTAATAAAGGATTAGCGAGCAATCGCGAAAAAGCGGGGAGAGTGCGATGAGCAAAATTATAAATCTGCGTGAAATGCGCGTGGGCGAGAAAGGCAAAATATCCCAGGTCGAAGCTTCCGGAGCGATTAATCAGCGCATTCGCGATATGGGTCTCATTCCGGGAGCGCCTGTGTCCGTGATCGGCAAAGCGCCGCTTAAGGATCCAGTAGCCCTGCGCCTTTCCGGCGTTACCATCGCCCTGCGCAACGCGGAAGCCGATTATATAAAAGTGGAAATTCCTTCGGAAGAAGCGGGAAAATAAAAACCGCGTTCCGCTTATAAAACAACCCGGGAATTTCTTCCGGAAAAAATCGCGATTCATTTTAAAATATAGAATTTTTCCACGACGGATTTGTTTCGCGCCTGGAGCTTCGCTCCAGTTTATTTTAGGC
>CAMWPE010000275.1 GCA_947176055.1 uncultured Desulfovibrio sp. | reverse complement strand
GTTCATATAATCTCCCGCGAAAAGACGGAGAGCGAGGAGAAATTGAGGAAAAGACTGCTAAAATCCGAAGGACTCGATCAGCTCATGCTGGGCAAAAGCCAGGAAGAAACCCTCGCCGAGGCCTATTCGCGCCGCGAAGAGGAAATCGCCTACAGGAAATAAGGCGTTCGCATCCCCGGTTTGAGCTAATCCGGCGCGACGCGAAACCCGCTAAACCGCCTCGCGTATTGGTATTAAGATAATTCGTTCCGCCTCTATGATTTTGCACCTTGATATGGACGCCTTTTTCGCTTCGGTGGAGCAACTGGACAATCCCGATTTGAGGGGCAAGCCCGTTATTATCGGCGGCGGCGATAGAGGCGTGGTGTCAACGGCCTCCTACGAAGCGAGAAGATACGGGATTCATTCCGCCATGCCCATGGCCTCCGCGCGAAAACTCTGTCCATCCGGCGTTTTTATCCATGGCCGTTACTCCCGCTATTCCGAAGTTTCCCGCAAAATCATGGCTTGCCTCCTGCAATATACCGATCGCGTCCAACCCGCAAGCATAGACGAAGCCTATATGGATCTGGCTGAAATCGAGCGGGTCGGAAACGATCCCCTTGATGTCGCCATGCGCGTAAAAAACGACATAAAAGTCGCGGCCGGCCTGACCTGCTCCATAGGGGTCGCGCCCGTAAAATTTCTCGCAAAGATCTGCTCGGATATCAATAAGCCCGATGGAATCTGCGTTATCCGCGAGGACGACGTCGAGTCCTTGCTGCCCGATTTGCCAATAGAGGCCCTTCCCGGCGTAGGCGCCGCCATGAAATCCAGCCTGCGCTCTTTCGGCGTTTATACCGTCGGACAGGCGCGAAGCTTAAGCCGCCAATTCCTGTGGGAACGATACGGAAAATTCGGTATCTTATTGCACGATCGGGCGCGCGGCGTCGATCCGCGCCCTGTGCGGCCCAATCCTCCCGCCAAGAGCGAGGGCCGCGAGCATACCTTTGCCCGGGATATTATCTCCCGTCAAATCCTTAAGGAAAAATTGCGCGAACTGTCCGAAAAAGTCAGCGCGTCGCTTATGAAGGGCGGCTTCGCGGGCAGGACGATCACCCTGAAAATTAAATTTTCGGATTTCCGGCAAATCACGCGCTCCCATACTCTCGAAACGCCGGTGAACGCCGCGGGAACCATAGCCGCCGTAGCTTCGAAAATTCTCGATAAAGTCAAAATGCCGCAACCCGCGCGCCTGATCGGCGTGTGCGTGTCCGGTTTTGAGTCAAGGGATCAACAATTCTACCTGCCGGGCGTAAATTACGCGCCTGATATATTCGGCGGCGCCGCGGAACGGGAATAGCAGACCCCGTCCGCCAATCCATGGAACGGGAGGCGTTTTAGGCGAAATAGTCTCTAAAACAATTCGCCCGGCCTCGCGATTCGAGAGGAATTTAAACAAATAGGTCGCGACAAATTTACAGGCCGGGAGGTTGGCGTGGACGCGCATCTCTTTAGACTTTTTTGCTATTCCCTGATTCCTATCCTGGAGGGGGCGCGAATTGAAAAAATACAGGAGGCGGGGAAAAATCTTCTCATCCTGAGCCTGTTTTCAAGGAGTCGCAAATTCCGGCTTTATTTCCATTCCGGCAAACAAAAACCCTTCTGTTTTATCCATACGGAAAAACTGGACGTCGAAGCCCATCCGTCCGCTCAAGTTATGAGGATTCGCAAATATTTCGGCCAAAAACGCGTCGCGGCCATTGTTCCCCAATATTACTCCCGCAAATTATGGCTGCTCGCGGCTACGCCGGAAAACACCGATAAAGCCGCGTGGCTATGCCTGGATCTGGCCAAAGGCCCTTCCCTGTTTTTTCTTTCGCCGGACGAAGCGCCGAAACCGGAGATCGCGAAATGGCCGTCCATGGCCGAATTGCCCGGAGCCCTGGAAAACTGGCGCGACTGGCCGGTTCTTACTCCTCCCCTGCGCCGCGCCCTGAAAGAACTCGAAGCTCCGGATCAGGCCGCTTTGCTCATGGATCTCGAGGAAGGCGGCGGAGACGTGTTCCTTATAAAATCGCCTGACGGACAAATAATCGATGCGAGCGCCCTGCCCGCGTCCCGGGCGCGTCTGGGAGAAAACACGGAGGAAGCCGCGTCCGACGTCATGGAAGCCCTGGGGGGAGCCGGGATGGCGATAATAGCGGGCGATATCGCCGCCAAAAAGAGCGAGGACGCCGCGCGTCCGGCGAATCGCCGCCTGCGTCGCATCGAAAAACTGCTCGCTAAACTGGATCAGGACGAAGCCAGAATGAAAGCCCTGGGTTCCCGCGAAGGGGACGCGCTCTGGTTGCGGGCCAATTTATGGCGGTTCCCATCCGATTTCAGGGCGGACAAGTTGGAAGACGACGGCAGGCGCGTCGCCCTCGATTCGCGCTATACGGTCCGCGAAAATATGGAAAGATTATTTCGCCAGATCCGCAAAGCGAAAAGGGGATTGAGCATTCTGGAAGAACGCAGGGCCGCGATCCTCGCGGAAAAGGCGGATCTAGCGCGAAACGCCTTTATTCCCCAAAGCGCCTCCGCGGCGAAAAACGAAATAATGGCGAATCCCGCGTCCCCCGGAATCTTTCCAAAAAATATCCGGCCTTTCCGGAGTTCGGACGGCTATCTCATCCTGCGCGGCAAGGACGCGCGGGGCAATCTCGCCATACGCAAAATGGCTAGCGGCTATGATTACTGGCTGCACGTCGAAAACGGACCGGGGACGCACGTAATTATCCGCAGGAATAACCCGGCGGACGAA
>CAMWPE010000274.1 GCA_947176055.1 uncultured Desulfovibrio sp. | reverse complement strand
TTTCCATATGATATATAAAGGATCGGCATGACTGACAATTTTTCCGCCGACGCTGGAACCCCTCTCGCGGCGATTCCGGGCGACTCTTCGCCCCCCGCCATTCCCCAAACGACAGGCGAAGGCGCGAATATTGGACGCGAGCGGGACGCGAGCGACGAGCGGAATATCAAACAACGCGGGGCGCCCAGGAGAAAGCGGAAAAAAAGGACGCCAGCCCCGAATCGAAACGAGGAGTCAGCCCAGTCCGGCGCGAGGCGCGACGATGACGAAGCGGAGGCCGGCGCTCTTCGCGATATGGACGGACAGCGCAAACGCGGTCGCGGTCGAAGAAGGGGACGCGGCCGGATCGCTAAAATCCAGCCTGAAATAATAATTTGTCCTCCCCTGGAAATAGCGCGATTATTAATGTCCATTCCGGCTTTGCCTTGCGGCGGCGCGGAAACGACCCCCGAATCTCGCGCGAAAAAAGCCCGCTCCACGCTCCCAGCGAAACAAAAACAGTCCAGCAAAAAGATGCTGATAAGCGTTTACCCTGGCGAGCAGGTCGAAGTGGGCGTCTGCGAAGACGGCGCCTTGCTCGAGTATTACCTTGACATGTTGCATCAGAAAAAGCTCAAGGGCAATATTTACAAGGCCGTCGTCCATAATATCGACGTAAATTTGCAAGCGGCTTTTGTGGATTACGGCGCGGGCAAAAATGGCTTCCTTCAAATAGACGAAGTTCATCCCGAATACTGGCAAACTCCCGCCTCCCAGGAGAGCGACAAAAAATTTCCGCCTATCCAGAAGGCCCTGAAAACAGGCCAGGAGATCCTTGTGCAGGTGGTCAAGGAACCTTCCGGAAACAAGGGCGCCTTTCTGACAACCTGGTTATCCCTGGCCGGCAGGTTTCTTGTGCTTACGCCTGGACAGGAACAGATCGGCGTCTCCCGCAAAGTGGCCGATCCAGAGGAAAGAACCCGATTAAAAGATTTGATGCAGGGCATCGAGCCTGGCGCGGGCATGGGAGTAATCGTTCGAACAGTGGGCGAGGGCGCGACAAAGACTACATTAAAAAACGATTTGCAATACCTGAAACGTCTATGGCGCGATATCCGCAAAAAAGCGACCGAAGTCAGCGGCCCGGCGCTATTGCATCAGGAGCCCGGACTTTCCGAAAGGGCCGTGCGCGATTATTTAACCGAAGACGTTGGCGAAATCTGGGTCGATAACGAGGACGAGGCGCGGAATGTGCGTTCCATGGCCGCGCTCCTGTTTCCCAGAAAGAAAAATCTTGTCAAGTTATATAATGATCCCTCCCGCTCCCTCTGGAATCATTTTAATCTGGAAAACCAGATCGAACAAATATACTCCAGGGAGGTGTCGCTTCCGTCTGGCGGAAGACTGGTATTCGATCAGACTGAAGCGCTCCTGGCCATCGATATCAACTCCGGCAGGATTTCCGGCAAAAGCAATTTCGAGGCAATGGCCTTCAAAACCAACATGGAAGCGTCCCAGGCTATAGCCCGGCACCTGCGTCTGCGCGATATTGGCGGACAGGTCGTCATCGATTTCATCGAAATGCGCGACCGCAAGCATATTCTGGAAGTGGAAAAAACTTTGCGCCAAGCCATGAAGACTGACCGCGCCAGGCACGATGTCGCCCGCATGAGTTCCTTCGGCCTGCTGGAGCTGATAAGACAAAGGATGGGATCATCCGCGCTCTCCATATCGATGGAGACATGCGCCAATTGCGGCGGCACGGGTCTGCGTCGCAACCTGGAATGGCAGGCGCTCCAGGTTTTGCGCGATTTGCGTTATAAACTCCAGGGAGCCGCGGGTAACCGTTATATTTACGATTCAAATCGCGAGCTGGGCCTCTACCTGCTGAATCACAAAAGGGACGCGCTGAAAAATCTGGAAGAGGAATTCGGCAAAAGTCTGGAAATTCGCGTCGCCCCGTAATGGCCCGCGATCTTCTGCTCCATCTTTGTTGTGGCCCCTGCGCCGTCATGCCCGCGCTCCGGTTGCGCGAGGCCGGCTACAATATCACAGGCTATTTTCGCAACCCCAATATCCAGCCCTTGGCCGAATATCTGCGCCGTCGCGAGGCGGCCATCGAATGCGCCAAAAGACTGGATATGGAGTTAATCATCGATGACGAATGGGATCTCGTCGCCTGGTTGCGACGACAGTTGCCTGCCGCCAACGCGCACAATCGTTGTTTATGGTGTTGCGCTTCGCGCGTCGAAGCCGCCCGCGACAAGGCCTTGTCTTTGGGGATCCCATATTTTTCCACTTCCCTGCTCTATTCCCCCTACCAGCCTCATGACTGGCTGGCATCCTCCGGACGCGAACTATCGACGTCGTCTACCGTCTTTGTTTACGAGGATTTCCGGGTCTATTTCCGCGAAGGTATCGAGATCTCCAAAGAATGGAGCCTATACCGGCAACCCTATTGCGGTTGCGTGTTCAGCGAAAACGAGCGTTACGCTAAAAAATTGGCGCGTCTTAAAAATAATTAAATATTTTGTTTAAAACTCTTGACCTGGCTATAAATTTTAATTATTTTTCTTGATGTGTTCCCCGATAGCTCAATCGGCAGAGCGGGTGGCTGTTAACCACTAGGTTGGCGGTTCAAGTCCGTCTCGGGGAGCCAGAAAATTTCCCCCGCGCGGTTTAAGCCTCGCGGGTTTTTTCATTTAATCTTGTACATCTCCTTCTAACTATAAATCATCACCTTTCGCGTTGACCGGTTTTAAGAGGACTTTATATCCAAAAATCATTTCGCGCATTTAATATAAATTTATAATTTTCATAACAAAAGGTTAAGTTA
>CAMWPE010000273.1 GCA_947176055.1 uncultured Desulfovibrio sp. | reverse complement strand
GTCAAAAAGCGTTTTTTGCCTACTTTTATTTTATAATCGCCTTTTTCGAGAGGCGCGACGCAATCTTCGCGAATTTCGCCGTTTACCATGATCGCCTTTTCGCGAGCGAGCCTTTTGGCTTCCGCCCGGCTTTTTACCAGTTTCGCTTGCTCGAGGACAGCGGCCAGGGAGCTTGTTTCGCCTTCTCGCGCGATTAATTGCGGGGCGTCATCGGGAAAGTTTCCCGCGGCGTGGACGGAGTTGAATTTCGAACGCGCCGCGTCCGCTTCGGCCTGGCCATGATAACGGGCGACTATTTCCCCGGCCAGCTCTTCCTTGGCCTCTTTCGGATGCTTCGCGCCGCGAACGACATTATTTTTCAATTCCTCTATCTCGTCCAGGCTTTTGGAGGACAGCAATTCGTAATAATTCCACATCAGCTCGTCGGAAATTGACATCAGTTTGGCGAACATGGTTTCCGCCGGCTCGTCGATGCCGATATAGTTGCCGTAGGATTTGGACATTTTGCGAACGCCGTCCGTGCCTACGAGCAAGGGCATAGTGAGGATGCATTGGCCTTCCTGCCCGTATTGGCCCTGCAAGGCGCGACCTACGAGAAGATTGAATTTTTGATCCGTTCCGCCCATTTCGATATCGGCGTTCAAGGCGACGGAATCGTATCCCTGACAAAGAGGATAAAGAAATTCGTGAATGGAGATTGGCCTTTGCTCCCGATATCTTTTTTCAAAATCGTCGCGTTCCAGCATGCGCGCCACCGTCATGCCGGAGGCCAGACGGACAAAATCGGCGGCGCCCATTTTGTCAAACCATGTCGAATTAAAGGCGATTTCCGTTTTTTCCGGATCCAGAATTTTGAATACCTGCCGTCTGTAAGTTTCCGCGTTGGCCAGGACCTGTTCCGGAGTCAAGGGAGGACGGGTCTCGTTCCTGCCCGTGGGATCGCCTATGCGTCCGGTGAAATCGCCGATGAGAAAAATCACATGATGGCCCAGTTCTTGAAAATGCCGCATCTTGTGCATGACCACAGTGTGGCCTAGATGCAGATCCGGCGCTGTCGGGTCAAATCCAACCTTTACCCGCAGGGGCGTTCCTGTGGCGATTTTTTTTCTCAATTTCTCTTCGTTGACAATTTCCGTAGCTCCGCGACGGATTTGACGCATTTGCGTCTCTATATCGAACATCTCGGCAGATCCTCGCGCTTTTATGTTGGTTCCCTATTAAAAAATAAAATTCGTCAAGGCACAAGGGCCGTAAGTTATAGAGCGCGACGATTAAACATAGCCGCGGTATGTCGGCTTTGTCCCGCGAAGAGGAGCGCCCGTACGTCCGCGCCTGTCCAGCTAAACAGGAAAAAGTCCCGCGGTTAATTTGCTACGTCGTTGAGTGTTATTTTCAAGCGCGATTTGCTAAAGGAGCGATAAGGCGGTCACCCAGGGACGCGCGAAAATAGATCGCAAGCTGACAGGATAAGGCAATCAATGGCCTATATTATTTCTTGATCGGGCGCGGTAGGTCAAATAAAATATCGTTATCGAATCCGCGGCGCGGATTCTCGCTAATATTTCGACAGGGTTCGCGCGTATTATATCGCGCCCGATTCGCGGGGGTTTGGCCGCGCAAAGGAGGAAAAATGAAAGCGCTTTTTATTTTTCTTGTAATTTTGGCTTTATTTGTGACAGCTATCCCGCGCGCGGGCGCGGCGGAACAGGAGGGGGCAGAGATGGACAGGATTAAGGCCGCTGAAAAAAATATCGGAACCTGGCTGGAAACAACCGCGACCAGACTGTCGGACACGGATCCCGAACTGGCGGCGATTCGCGACAGACTCGTATTCGGCGAAATTCTTGCTAACTCGTCTCTAACGCCAAAACAGCAAATTATTACGATTATCGTAGCTCTGACGACCAACAGGTTGCATGATAACCTGTCCGGAGCTTTTCAGGCCGCGCTCAAAATTGGCGCCGAGCCCGTCGAGTTGCGCGAAACGCTTTACCAGTGCGCCCCTTATATCGGTTTTCCCCGCGTCGAGGAAGCGCTGAAAATTCTGAATGGGATATTGCAAAAACAGGGCGCCCGTCTGCCTTTGCCTGATCAGGGGACGGTCGACGAGGAGACCAGGTTGCAAAGGGGAGTGGATCTCCAATACCAGATTTTTGGCAAGGAGCATATCCAACCCATGCGCGAAAACGCTCCGGCTGATCAAAAAGAATTGCTCGCCAATTACTTAAGCGCTTTCTGCTTTGGCGACACATATTCGCGAAAGGTTCTCGATCTGAAAATGAGGGAATTGATTACTTTCGCGGCGATAGTATCCCTGGGCGGGTGCGATCCGCAGGCCGCGGCGCACGCTAAAGCGAATATTTCCGTAGGCAACAATAAGCGTCAGCTCGTCGACGCGCTGACTATCATGCTTCCCATAAACGGATTTCCGCGAACGCTCAATGGCCTGAATTGCGTCAATAAAGCCATTCCCGAAGAAACCGCGAAATAGACGATTGCCGGAGATTGGCCAGGGTCAGGATGGGATCCGCAAAATTTTCGCGATATTTTCGCAAACCTGCTCCGGCGGGTTTTCGGCGTTTGCTATATGGCGGGCGCATTCCAGGTATAAAGGCTCGCGCTCTTTTAAAATAGCGCGGATCTCTTCTTCCATTTCCAGATTGGTCAACGGCGGTCTTTGGTCGGCGGCGGGGGAGGCCGTCAAACGAGCGGTAAGGCACGGAGCGTCCGCTTTCAGCCAGACAACCGCGCCGTTCGCGGCCATGAAATCGCGATTGGCTTTCCGCAGGATGACTCCGCCGCCGGTGGCTAAGACCAGAG
>CAMWPE010000272.1 GCA_947176055.1 uncultured Desulfovibrio sp. | reverse complement strand
TGAGCCGGGCCCTTGAGGGCAGCGCCGAAGTCGTGGACGTGGGGAGCATGTTCAAGGATTTCAAGCCCGGCGACCGCGTCCTCGTGCCGGCCCTCACCCCGGACTGGAATTCCCTGGAGGCGCAGGCCGGCTATTCCATGCATTCGGGCGGCATGCTCTCCGGCTGGAAATTTTCCAACTTCAAGGACGGAATGTTCGCCGAATATTTTCACGTTAACGACGCCGACGGCAACCTGGCCCATATGCCGGAAAATATGAGCACGGCCGAAGCGGCCATGCTGTCGGACATGGTGCCCACGGGCTTGCACGCCGCGGAGCTGGCGGACGTGCAGTACGGCGACGACGTGCTGGTCATCGGCATCGGTCCCGTTGGTCTCATGGCCGTGGCCGGAGCGAATCTGCGCGGCGCGGGCCGGGTAATCGCCGTGGGCTCGCGCAAGCTCTGCCAGGACATCGCCAGGCAGTACGGCGCGGACGAGATCATTAATTATAAGGATGGCCCGATAGCCGAGCAGGTCATGGCGCTGACCAACGGCAAGGGCGTGGACAAAGTCCTCATCGCCGGCGGCGAATGCGACACCTTCGAGGACGCCGTAAAAGTCTTGAAACCGGGCGGCAAGATCGGCAATGTGAACTATCTGGGCAGCGGCGAGTTTGTGACAATTCCGCGCGTGGAATGGGGCGTGGGCATGGGCCACAAGCAGATCAACGGCGGCCTGATGCCGGGAGGTCGCCTGCGCATGGAGAAACTGGGCAAGCTGGTGTCCAACGGCAAATTGGACGTAAAGCCGCTCATCACCCATAAATTTACGAAATGGGAAGATATCGAACCGGCGCTTCTGCTTATGAAGGACAAGCCGAAGGACCTGATCAAGCCCGTGGTCGTGCTGGAAGAGTGAGCTGGTTGGGATAGAAGGCTGATATAATGGACGCGGGCGCTTTCGCGCCCGCGCTGGTTAAATAATAATTTTGAGCCTATAGCCTAAACTCGCTTTTGCTTGTCAAGCAAAAAACTCCGCTCAATCCAGCCATCTATCGCGAACGCGCGTCCCAAATAAAAAGTCCCCTTACGGGGACTTCGTTTTTTAGCGGCGACCGCGGCTTCGCGCCTAACCGACGGCGCGATCATACCTCGTCAATACAAATCCGCGTCCGCGGGCAGTCGCTCCCAGAAAATCCGGCCTTTTTTCTTGAATTTGCGCATCAGGACATAGACGCTCCCTGGCCCTCCGTCCACCGGCCGCGCCGTGCAGAAGGCCAGGACAACGCGCTTGAAAGGCTCTTGCGTCAGCCAGGTTTGCAATTTGCGACGCAGGACGCCCTGACCGTCCGGCGAGTTCTTGCCCCTGCCGGGGACGACAAGGACGGTTCGCAGGCCCTTGAACCAGGAGTCGCGCATGAAGTCGCGCAAGGCCAGCCAGGCCTGCTCCGCGTTCAGGCCGTGCAGATCCAGATGAGCCTCCGGGCTCATTTGCCCTTGGCGCAATCTGTTCATCAGCGCCTCGTCCAGACCGGCCACATGGCCTTCGAGGTATTCGTCCGAGCCGGACACCGCGAATTCCAGATTATCCGCGAGGAGGGCGGCGAAATTCTCGTCCGGCGAAGCCGGGGAGCGTCCCCGCTCCGGTTTTGGCGCGACGGCCCGGCCCTTGCCAGACAGCGGCGTCGTATTCCGCATGGCCGTCAAAAAAGCATCCGCGTCCGGATCAGATCTTTCCAGAGTAGCGTCGTTTGACGGAGGCGCCGGAGCGCCCGGCTTCGATTTCAATTTTTTCGCTTTTGGCAGGGAGCATTGATCGGCCAGGAGAAAACCGCGCTCTTTCTTTTTGCTCGCGCCGTCCGTACCGGAAAAATCCATTTTTTGAAGAGCCGCGGCGAATGCGTTCGAGTCTTCGTCTTCGATGACCGGCGCGGTCTTCGCTTTTCGATTGGGGAGGCGCGAGGCGTCGAGATTGGCGAATGGATTGTGGAGGACTTCGTCGTCCGGCATGGGGAATCATCGCGGCGCGTCTCGCCGGATCGTCATTAATAATTAATAAAGGGGGCGGAAAAGGACGCGGACCAACGGCGGGCGAGCTCGCGCGCCAGGGTCGTTTTTTATTAAAATTCCAAAAAAATCGCGGAAATAGAGAGCGGAGAAAAGTCTAATTTGACAAACTACGCGCATTTTTTATAGTTGTAAAGTCGCCCGCGCGACGAACCAGAAGTTCCTTCGCGGATACGGCGCGGTAGTCGGCGGCGAAAAGTCCCGTAGGGCGAGCGGTCTCAGCTAATAGACCGCGAGACATATACAGGTAGAGCATATTTTTTACGCCGTCAGGCTGGATCCTTTCACCGTAGATAAATATGTTTTGCCCGGAAATTCGGCCGGAAGGTTCGGTTATATTGACGCGGCCTGACATCGTCTTTGGGAGAATCTCCGGTTGATCGGCCGGGGATAAGACTACTTTTGCGTATAATATATGTGTATAAAAAGTGATTTTCAGCGAAATCCGCTGTAATGGAGGCCATATGGGCGGAAAACTTCGATTTACCAAGATGCAGGGCGCCGGCAACGACTATGTCTATGTCGACTGCTTTTCGCAACCCATCCATTCCCCGGGAGAGCTGGCCAAAAAAATCAGCGACCGCCATTTTGGCGTGGGCTCCGACGGACTCGTGCTGATCCTGCCTTCCGCCAAAGCCGACGCCCGCATGCGGATGTTCAATTCCGACGGCACGGAAGCGGAAATGTGCGGCAACGCCAGTCGTTGCGTTGGGAAATTCCTCTATGACCGAGGTCTGGTAAAAAAAAGAATCGTCCGCCTGGAGACCCTGGCCGGGATCAAGA
>CAMWPE010000271.1 GCA_947176055.1 uncultured Desulfovibrio sp. | reverse complement strand
GAGTAGCAAGGTATAATTAAAGTGTCCTTCACAAAATATATCTTTTAAAATAAAGGGCGGAAAAGGGGATTACTCAATCCCCGATTTAAAATTTAATTGGGAGGGAGGCGTAGTCAACGCCGCCTTGTCTCTCAAGGCTCCCGAATTCCACTGGATTTTTGACGGCTCCGGCAAAAATATCGAGTTTGGAGCGATGCTCCGCCGTTTTGGCATCGACGGCTTCGAAAAAGGCTCGGCCTCTTTTCAGGGGAAACTCGCCGCTCGCGGAACGACGCCCGACGCTTTCGCGGCCTCCCTGTCCGGATCGGGAAAATTCTCGGTATCCGGCCTTCGCGCCAGTCTGCTCGAGGATCTCGCGCATACGCTTACATTTTTCGGAGCGTCCAGGATCGCTTCCGGCGGAATCAAGGTCGCCGCCCCGTTCGCGGTCAAAAACGGAATAGCCGATTTCGCGGGCATTACCGCCTCTTCAAGCGTAATTTCGGCTAATGGCTCTCTTGTCCTGAATTTTGTAAAAAGTTCCATAGATAGTCTTCTTCGCTTTCATATCGGCGGTCTCGAAATTCCTCTCAAAATTTCGGGTCCGTTCGGGCGTATTTCGGTCGGTCTTGACGCGGGCGACGCCCGGCCTTAAAAACAACCGCGCGGAGTCCGGACCGGCCTAAATTTTTATTTTATTTTTCCGTTATTTTAATTGGGAAAATTTCCGTTGTACTGTGGTCGATAAGCCATTTTGCGGTTGAAATCTGGCGAATAATCGGCTAGTGATTTTGGAATCGCGCCAGCCGCAGAGTTTATTGGCGAAACGGCGGGATTTATATTCCGGGATTATGGCGTTTCCAAAAAGAATAAACGAAAACTCCATGGTCGCTTCGCGACGCGAAGAAGCTTCCTGAATTGCCCCTGGACGTAAGTCGCGTGGCCGCGGGGGAGCATTTCATCCGAAATATGCTATAGCGGACGGTAAGGATGTATCTTTTAATTGGTTTAATCGTAGTCGTCGGCTCCATTTTCACTGGCTATACCCTCGCTCACGGTCAATGGGGCATCCTGTTCCAGCCCGCGGAATTCATTATCATTCTCGGTTGCGGCCTGGGCGCTTTTTTCGGCTCGCAGACAAAATATACTTTTGGGCTGATAATGAAGAGCCTGAAGCATCTCTTCGCGGATCCCGGCTCGAGCAAGGCCCGCTATCTGGAAACCCTGGCTCTTCTTTACGCGCTTTTTACCAAGATGCATCGCGAAGGCGTCATCAGTATTGAAAGCGATGTGGAAAAGCCGGAATCCAGCGCGATTTTCAGCAAATATCCATCCATCTCCAAAGACACGAAACTTGTTTATTTTATCGGCGACACGCTTCGCGTCTATCTCACCACAGGCGATCCCGCCGATATCGATAGCCTTATGGATGTGGATATGGACACGATGCGCGAGGAAGGCATGTTGCCGGCGCATTCCGTAACGCATATGGCCGAATCGCTTCCGGGCATGGGTATCGTCGCCTGCGTTCTTGGCGTCGTCCTGGCCATGAGCAAGATTACAGAGCCGCCGGACGTGCTGGGACATTACATCGGAGCGGCGCTCGTCGGCACATTTTTCGGCATTCTCTGTTGCTACGGCCTGTTCGGACCTATGGGTTCCAAGCTTGAAAACTATGTGTCCGAAGAGCATTTTTATTTCAACGCGGTAAAGGAAGCCGTCGCCGCCGCCATACGCGGCTCTACGCCGCTTATCGCTGTGGAGTACGGCAGACGCGCCATACCTTATCCCTTCCGGCCCTCTTTCCCGGAGATGGAAGAAAAGGTGCGCTCCAGCTAGACGCGACGAACAGGTCGCGGACTGGACATTATTAAATTTCGCGGGAGCCTTGCGGCTCCCTTTTAACTTTTCGCGGAGGATATCCCATGAGCGGAGCATGGAAAGTCGCGTACGCCGACTTTGTTACGGCTATGATGGCCTTTTTCCTTTTGTTGTGGGTGCTGAATATGGTTCCGCCGGAAACGCGGGCCGGTCTGGCGGCTTATTTCAGCGGCGAAAGGACTTTTGACTCCAGCTCCACTTCGCCTATCTCCAATAATCCGTTTATCCAGAATACGGACAAGATCGACGCGAGGGATTTAAAAATAACGGAAGTGGAAAGATCCCATTACGCCATCGCGCAAAAGATCAAGCAAATGCTCATGGCCGACTCTGTGCCGCAAAATTCCTCGGGCATAAGCGCGGACGACGTGGGCGTGCAACTGCGCGTTAATTCGGATATCATGTTTCGCCCCGGCTCCGTGACCCTGTCCGCGGAAGGACTGAAGATCCTGGACGATGTTCTTAAAATAATGAAGGAATATAACCTTTATCTTGTCGTGAGGGGGCACGCCGATGGCAGCGAAGCCAAACCGCCTTTTTCTTCGCCCTGGGAGTTGTCCGGAGCGCGGGCGGCTTCCGTCCTGCATTTTTTGGCCCAGCATGGCATTAAGCCCACCCGCCTGCGGGGGGTTTCTTACGGCGAAACGCGCCCTTTGAAACCCGGGATTTCCGAAGAAAGCCGCGCGGTTAATCGCCGCGTGGAATTCTTTTTCCACAGGCCCGAAGTTATGTCCTATAGCGTAGTCTATTGACAAGCTGAATGAAGACGCGAATCCGCGCCGATCAACTTGCGTTTGAGCAGGGATTGGCCGAAAGCAGGGCGAAAGCGAAGAGCCTGATCATGGCCGGACAAATCGCTTTCGCCGATCGCGAACCGATCGCGAAGCCGGAGAAACCGGGCCAGTTATTCGATGCCTCCGTCCGTTTCAAATTATTGCCAGGACGCGAATACGCGAGCCGCGGAGCTCGCAAATTACTGACCCTCCTGGACGATCTGGACT
>CAMWPE010000270.1 GCA_947176055.1 uncultured Desulfovibrio sp. | reverse complement strand
TTTCAACACGAAGCCGGCATACGACTTCATGCCTAGTCTCGTGGGCTCGGAGATGTGTATAAGCCTCAGAGTCCGTGCCGCAGGCCGACGTTGTGGTAACCAACCCGAAGCATATAGCCGTGGCCCTTCGCTATAACTCGCAGGAGTCCCCGGCGCCGGTCGTAGTAGCCAAAGGCGCCGAACATCTGGCCGAAAAGATTAAAGAAGTGGCCCGGGAACACAATGTTCCCATCCGCGAAAACGTGCCTTTGGCACGGGCTTTGTATAAAGCTGTGGAAGTAGGCGACATGATTCCCGAAGAATTATACAAGGCGGTAGCCACGCTGCTCGCCAGTATCTGGAAACTCAAGCCTGGAGCTCGCCGGGTCTAGCAAGACTGGCAAATAATGAGGTGTCAAGAAAATGGCAGGATTACCTAAATTTGATTATTCCCGTTTTTCCAAGAATGGCGAACTTGGGCTGGCCATCGGCGTGGTGGTCATCCTTTTCGTCATGCTTGTTCCTTTGCCGACGTTTTTCATGGATATCATGCTCTGCGTGAGCATCTCCATATCCCTTCTTATCCTGGTTATGACCATGTTCATGAACTCGCCCCTCGAGTTCACGATCTTCCCGTCCCTGTTGCTTATCACCACCCTTCTGCGCCTGGCGCTGAACGTGGCTTCTACCCGTCTCATCCTGCTCAACGGCGATCAGGGCGTGGAAGCGGCCGGCAGCGTCATTCGCTCCTTCGGCGAATTCGTTGTGGGCGGCAGTTTCGTGGTCGGCGGCGTTATATTCATGATCATGTTTATTTTGAACAAGGTCGTCATCACCGCTGGCACCACCCGCATCGCGGAAGTCGCGGCCAGGTTCACCCTCGACGCCATGCCCGGCAAGCAGATGGCCATCGAAGCCGACCTCAACGCCGGCCTTATCGACGAAAACGAAGCCAACGATCGCCGCCAGGCCCTGCGCAAGGAAGCCGACTTCTACGGAGCCATGGACGGCGCCTGTAAGTTCGTTTCGGGCGACGTGAACGCGGGCATGATGATTACGATGGTTAATATAATCGGAGGAATCATCATCGGCATGGTCCAAAAGGATATGGACTGGGACGCCGCAGTCACCACCTACTCCCTTTTGACCATCGGCGACGGTCTGGTATCCACCATACCTTCGATTATCGTCTCCACCTCCACCGGTCTGCTCGTCTCCCGCGCCGCCTCCGAAGCGAAGATGGGCGAAGAGTTCCTGGCCCAGCTTACCTTCAACGGCCAGGCCCTGAAGATGGTTTCCGGCGTGCTGGTTATCTTCGCCATTGTTCCCGGTCTGCCGGCGATACCTTTCCTCGTGCTGGCCGCCCTTGTGTACCTGGCGTCAAAATTCTCGGCCACCAACGGCGAGGAAGGCAAAGAAGAGAAGAAAGCCTCCGGCAAAGCGCAGGCCGCTCCGGAGACTCCGGAAGAAGTGCAGGCTCTCCTGCCCCTGGACACCCTCGAGCTGGAAGTCGGCTACGGTCTCATTCCCCTCGTGGACGAAGAGCAGAGCGGCAATATTTTGGCGCGCATCCGCTCCATCCGTCGGCAATTTGTCCTGGACATGGGCGTGGTTATTCCGTCCCTGCATCTGCGCGACAACCTGCAGCTGAAAGCCGGTCAATACGCCCTGCTGATCAAGGGCAATCAGGTAGCCTCCGCCGAAATCCTGGTGGATCACTTCCTGGCCATGGATCCGGGCAACGTGACCACCCGCATCGAAGGCATCGAAACCAGGGAGCCCGCTTTCAACCTGCCGGCCCTCTGGATACCGGAAAGCCAGCGCGAAGAAGCCATGCTCGCCGGTTACACCGTGGTAGATCCGGCCACCGTCATCGCCACGCACCTGACCGAAGTATTCAAGCATTACCTGGCCGAGTTTCTGGACAAGCAGGCCGTGCAGGGATTGCTGGACACCCTGGCGAAGCATTCGCCCAAGACTGTGGAAGATCTGGTTCCCGGCACCCTCAATCTGGGCACGGTGCAAAAAGTCCTGCAGTTGCTGGTTCGCGAGAATGTCAGCATCCGCGATATGCAGACCATAGCGGAAACCCTCGGCGACTATGGCCAGAGCGTGAAGTCTCCGGAAATGCTGGCCGAGGCCGCGCGCGAAAAGCTGGGCCGCTCCATTGTCCGTCCCTATCTGGACAGCCAGGGCGTCCTGCCGGTGCTCACCCTGAACGGCGCCGCCGAGCGGATGATTCAGGAAGCCATCCGGCATACGGAAAACGGAACGCCTTATCTGGCTATCAATCCGGCCAACGCGCAGAAACTGGCGAGGAGTATAAACCAGGTCATCGAAAAGGCCGTGGGCACGGACGGACAGCCGGTGCTGTTGTCCCACCCATCCATGCGGGTTCACCTCGCGCAACTGGTTTACAAGCTAATCCCCGGCGTGCCGGTAATCTCCCAGTCGGAAATCCCGCAGGATGTGCAACTTCAGCTGGTAGGCCAGGTCTCCGGCGAATAGAAAATATAACAAATGTAACAAAATATGACAGGGGAGCCATGGCTCCCGTTCAAAACCCCGCCCCGGCGGGGTTTTTTATTTTAAAGAAAAGGCGTACTATCTCCGCCGGAACCGTGATAAACGAGGCGCCGCGATCGCCGTGAAAAATAGAATCGTTTTCGCCGTCAGCGGGGCAAGCGGGGCTCCTCTCGCCGCCGCCGCGCTAAAATTCTTCGCAGTACTGGACGATCTGGAAGTGTTCCTGATCGTTTCGCGGGCGGCCAGGCTCGTCATGAGCCGCGAAGGCGGGGCCGCTTGCGAAGACTACGAGCGCCTGGCGACGCGCTCGTTCGGGCCGGAGGATTTCGCCGCGCCCATGGCCAGCGGCTCCTGGCAAAACGCGGGCATGATC
>CAMWPE010000269.1 GCA_947176055.1 uncultured Desulfovibrio sp. | reverse complement strand
CTCTTCTCGCGCGAGCTCAAGAAGCGGCGCCGGTCAATCTGGAGTGTTTAAAGGGTATAGTTACGATGGGCAGTCCTTTCGACAAGGCTTCATGCGACTATTACCAAAGATTGTTTACGTCCAATATTTTTAATGGTTACGGCACGACGGAAACATTCTGGAACACCTTTTTGCGTCCATGGGACTTGCCGGAAAAAGCGGGGAGCGCCGGACAGTCCTGCGTCGACGACGAAGTCAGGATAGTCAGAACAAGTCGGGACGGCGGCTTCGCGGATCCGGACGAGCTGGTCGCTCGCGACAACAAGGAAATAGGCGAAATAATCATAAAAACTCCGGCAAAATCCGCGTATTGCTATGTGAAAAATACCGAAAACTCGCGGAAAAAGTTCAGCGGCGGCTACCATTACACCGGAGATCTTGGCGTTTGGGATGAAAAGGGCTTCATTACGGTAATAAGCCGCAAAGACGACATGATTATCAGTTCGGGCGAGAATATCTATCCGGCGCAGATCGAAGCCGTGTTAAATTCCCATCCTAAAGTAAACGAATGCGCCGTCGTTGGGAAACCGAACAAAAGACACGGCGAAATAGTTTTAGCGTATATCTCCCCGGCCAGCGAAGATCTGACCGTCGCCGAACTCAAGGAATATTGCGCGGAGCATCCGATGCTTCCGGCGTTCAAACGTCCAAGGCAATATAGATTTATTAAATCTTTGCCCAGAACGGCGACGGGCAAAATTTTGCGACGCGAATTGCGCGAGCTGGCCCGCTCCGAAGCCGAAGAGGAAAATTCAATTTAATTTGGCAATATGATCGTTTCTTATAAAGGTTATATCATATTTAGCGCGTAAAGTTGTTTGCCATGAATGCTAAAACGCTTCTCGAAGAGACACTAAAGGACGCCGATATCAGACTCAATGGGGATAGACCTTGGGATCCGGCGATTCGCGACGAACGGTTTTACAAATTGATATTCTCTTCCGGCACACTGGGTCTTGGCGAAAGTTATATGCATGGACTATGGGATTGCGAGCGTCTGGATCAACTTTTTTTTAAAGCCATAACAGCCGACCTTGAAGACAGGTTCAGCTCAAAAAAGCTTCCCGGTCTCGCGCTTAAATTCGCTCAATTAATTTTTAATCTGCAAACAGGCAAAAATGTATTTACGGTAGGCGAGAAGCATTACGATTTTGGCAACGATATGTTCGCCTGGATGCTCGGCGACAACATGAATTACAGTTGCGCCTACTGGAAAGAGGCGGATAATCTCGAGGACGCGCAAATCGCCAAAATGAAACTAATTTGCGACAAAATTGGCTTGCGCGAAGGTATGAAAGTCCTCGATATCGGTTGCGGCTGGGGTAGTCTTGGCTATTATATGCGCGAAAATTACGGCGTCGACGTAACTGGACTTTCCATATCGAAGGAGCAGATCGAGTACGCCAAAGAAAAGCGGCCGGAATGCGAATGGCTTATTGCGGATTATCGCGAGATGGACGGCAAATACGACCGGATTGTCTCCGTAGGAATGTTCGAGCATGTAGGTTATAAAAATTATCGCGCGTTTATGAAGAAAGTCCGCGAATTATTAAAAGACGACGGACTTTTCCTTCTGCATACTATCGGAGCGAACAAACAGAGGCTGGGCACCGACCCATGGATTCACAAATACATCTTCCCCAATGGCATGTTGCCCTCGCAAGTTAATCTTCTCAAAGCCTCAAGCGATTTCTTTATCATGGAAGACTGGCATAATTTTGGCGCGGATTACGATCGCACCTTGATGGCGTGGCTGGAGAGATTCGAACAGGGCTGCGACGAACAAAAGTTCAAGCATGACGAAGTCATGCGCCGGATGTTCCGCTATTATCTGGCCAGTTGCGCGGCCGCTTTCAGGGCCAGGGATATTCAACTTTGGCAGGTAGTTTTCAGCCCTCGCGGCGTACCCGGAGGCTATAAACCTGTCCGCTAACGGAGTTTAATCATTGTCCCTTAAGCCTGATTATCCTTTCGGGAATCTACCTCGTTTCCCAGGAATCGCCGACGATTTATTCGCGGGGCGAGTTCCCGACGACGACGCTTGTCGCAAACTGTGGGACAAGTACGATATGTTCGATAATGTGCGCGCTCATTCCCGGGCCGTGGCCGCTATAGCCTGGGATCTGGCGAAAATGGGGGAGAAAAAAGGGATCAGGATTAATAGTCCGGCTGTCCGCGCCTCCGCTCTCCTCCATGATCTGGCTAAAACCTACTGCCTTAAATACGCCGGCGCCCACGCCATGCTGGGAGCGTCATGGATAATCCGGGAGACGGGAAATTACAATATCGCGCAAGGCGCGCTTTTGCATGTGCATTGGCCTTGGTCATTGCCGGAAGGCGAGGCGATTTGCTGTCTGCCAATTCTGGTTCTTTACGCCGACAAGCGCGTCATGCACGATTCTTTCGTCAGTCTCGACGAGCGTTTCGAGGATCTTTTCGTCCGTTACGGACATACCGCGAAATCCCGCGAAGGCATCGCTTTATCCAGGGAGCAGGCGGAAGATATTGAAAAGCGTTTGTCGCTGATTCTGGGCGCGAATATTGGCGACAAGAATTTTTTTAACAATTTAGCCGCGCGCGAAAGGACTTTGTAACGATTCGCTTCCGCAATTATCCTTTAAAAGCGTAGGGAGATCGCCTGGGCTAACGCGGCGATCGCTTTCCCGAAACAATTCCGTCTCTTCGCGTTTTGTTTGTCCCTTCCAAACCCTCCTCGCCGCCAGCGGCGCGTGCTTGCAAATTCGCGCTTACGCGCGAAAGCGCAATTTTTTCCTATATAATTTCCGCGACCGGACTTATCTTGTTTTCCGGAGAAGCGTATGAAAACAAACAGCTTGTCGCGCCTGCCGAACGGCGT
>CAMWPE010000268.1 GCA_947176055.1 uncultured Desulfovibrio sp. | reverse complement strand
TTATAGCCCGGTTTGTTTTCGCCCGGCTCCAGGAGGGAATTGACAGTTTTTACCAGCCAGCCCTGGCCGGAAGACGTTTGGCAAATCCACCATGCTCCCCCGAAGACGCAACCGATAGTCAAAAGGAGAAACAGGCATAAATATTTAAATATCCGCCAAAACCGGCTTTTCCTTTTCTTTGGTTCCGGCGCGGCTTCTTTTTGTTCTTCTGTCATTTAGAAAGATTGTCCTATGCTAATATAAAATTGGACGGGAGGATCGTCATCGATCCGGCGCAGGGGCGTGGCCACGTCTAATCGCACCGGTCCGATAGGCGTGTAATAGCGGAATCCCAGGCCCGTTCCCCAGTCCATGTCGCCGAAAATTCTGGGATATTCGTCCTTATAGACCATGCCGCCGTCCAGGAAAGGCACAACCCCGAAATTCTCCGTTAGCATATAGCGAACTTCCAGATTTACTACCTGATAGGAGCGACCGCCCAGGGGATCCCCTTCGCTGTCCTTCGGTCCAATGGACTGATATGTATAACCGCGCACGGTTCCGGCCCCCCCTATAAAATAACGCAGACTTGAGGGAATGGAATGGAGCGACGAGCTCATGGGCATGGCCCCGCCCTCGACGCGGCCCGCCAGCACGATCTTGTCGTTGACCGCGCCGTCGGGCTTTTTGCCAAGGAGAGGATAAAATCCCGCCAGGGACAGGGTCGAGCCGAAAGCTCCGAAAGAGTCTTCGTAATAGCCGCTGAATGGCTTTAAATGGAGATGTCCCTCGGCTCCCATGCTGGGATTGAGTTTATTGTTGCGGCCGTCGTAATGCAGACTGCCCCGGGGACTGAAGACCGCGTAAGGTTTTCGCTCGTGCTCGTTGTCCTTCAGGGATCCGCCTTCGGCGTAAATGGAGACGCCGCCCCACCAGCGACGGGCCAATCGGCGCTCCAGCCCCGCGTCGCCTTTGACGCTTTGCTGTTGATAAGCGTCTGTATTTTCCCAAAGGGCCGCGCCGTTAGCGATAAAACGCATGTCCCTGTCCAGGAATGCCGGTTTCTCAAAATGCGCCTTTATGCCCGTCTCCTGCTGGGAAATGGGAACGTCGATCCTGATTCGCTCGCCGTTATGAAAGAGGTTGCGATGCTCCCAGCTTCCCTCCACGCCGAAGCCCGTGTCGGAATCGTAACGCGCGCTCGCGCTGATCGTGCGCGGCGGTCCTTCCTTTACCTCCACTTCCACAGGCAGTATCGCCGCGCCCTGTCTTTCTCCCGCAGTGTCATGCCTGAGATCCGCCAGGGCCGGTTTAGTTTCCACAGAGCTAAAAATTCCCAGGGAGCGCAGGGTGTTGGCATAATCCTGCACCAGGGCGTCGTCCCAGGGCTCGCGCCCGGGTCGCCAGGGAACAAGCTCCTCGAGATAGGAAGTATTCACTTCCTTATTGCCGCTGATTATGACATTGCCCAAAAGCGCGGGGGGCCCTGGATCGATAAAAATTTCGGCGTTCAGCTCGCGCCGGGGCTTGTCCAGGGTATAGAGGCTTTCCGTTACTTTGGCGAGGGGATAACCAGTCTTGCGTAATTTGTCCGGTATGGCGGAAACGTCGGTCAGCATTTTGTCCGCGACTATGGGCTCGCCTATTGTCACGCCAGGCACGGAGGCTGGAAAATCCGGCGGCGGCAATTCCTGGCGATCCAGTCCCCAAAAGCCGCTTCGCCGCGTTCTCCCCTTAAAAGCGTCGGGGATCACTGGCTCGGGATCGTAGATTACGTCGGCTTTTCCTACCTTGAAGAGGGGACCGGCGGTCAAGATAAGCGTTACTTTCGCCGGTTTGATTTTGTCGTCGATAGCAAATTCCGCCTTGCCGTCGTAATAGCATTGGGAATTTAATAATTTGACCGCTGTCTCCTGATCCAGACGGGCCCTGCGCTCAAGGGCCAAAAGGCTGTCCGGCGGCTCTTTTTTTAATTGAACAAGCTGGCTCAAATCCTTCATCTTGCCGGCCAGGGAATCGGGACCGTCGGCTACGATAATTTTGACGTCGTAAGGCACGGGATCAGAGATCCACGGCGACGGCTCGCCGCCCTGGGCGTCGGCCGCTTCCGCCCCGATGTCCGAATCCTTGTTCATTAGACCGCACCCCGTCAAATAGACCAAAACGGCGACAAAAAAGACTGTCCGGAGAAGAAGGCAAAAACTTGTCGAGCGCGGTTGACGAGCGCCTACGCGACCGGACGCTATTCTTCCGGACGCCGGACCGGTATCCGGAATATTCGCGGTAGTCGCCGTCGCGGCGTCAAAGCGTTCGCAAAAGAAGAGCATTGATCGCCCGGATTTTTTCATGGGAGCAGTATAAGGTCTGGAACAAGGTCTAGCAATAGTTGAGATTTTATCAATATTTTTATATTCTTCGCCATTCCGGAGCGGAGCCGCGGCCCTCGCCGCCTGTCGCGACCCTCGCGGTTAAGCTTCCCACAAATCCCAACGGAGCAAAAATGTCCGCTAATTACGACGTCCTCCTGCATCTGGACAACCGCGAGGACAGCGCTTTCAAGCTGGTCGCCCGCAACGCCCAAAATTACCTTAACGCTCTCCCGGATGAAAAATTCGGCCTGATCGTCGTAGCGAACGCCGGCGCGGTAAATCTTTTTACCCTTGCGCGCGAGGATCTCCGGGCTCTGGCCACGCCGCTGGTCGCCCGCGGCGTCCGCTTCCTGCTCTGCGCCAACGCCCTCGCCGAAAACAAAATCGATCGAGACCGCGTATGGCCCGAATGCGAAGTCGTCCCGGCCGGACTGGTCGAAATCGTCCGGTTGCAACGAGCCGGCTACGCCTACGTCAAACCCTAGCGTATGGAGCTGGATAAACGCCATATTCCGCTTCTAGCCGCGGTATGCGCCGCGCTGTTCTTCTC
>CAMWPE010000267.1 GCA_947176055.1 uncultured Desulfovibrio sp. | reverse complement strand
CTGCCCGGCGAAGGATATAAGTTTTCCGCGCAGTTCCTTCAAAGCGTCTTGCGAGCTCATAACGTCATTAATATAAAAGCGGCTCCGGCCGCTGCCGGCGGACAATTCGCGCCGCAGGATTAAATCTTCTCCTTCATGGACAAAAAGAGCTTCGACTTGCGCTTTTTCCGCGCCGGGTCTGACTATATCCGCCGACAGTTTTTCGCCCAGAACGAAATTCAGCGCCTTCAGGATAAAACTTTTGCCCGCTCCCGTTTCTCCTGTAAGTACATTGATGCCCGGAGCGAATTCCAGGGACATATCCTCGATAAGTGCCAGGTTGCGTATCCGCAGATATTCAAGCATGAATTTACCTTTTTAACCGCGGGTCAAAAATATCGCGTAGGCTCTCTCCCAGCAGATTATAACCCAGCACGGTGATCAAAATGGCCAGACCCGGGTAAATGGAAAGCCAGGGAGCAATCTCTATCGCGGCTTTTCCATCCATGAGCATATTGCCCCAGCTGGCCGCAGGGGGTTGAACGCCCAGTCCCAGAAAACTCAAGCCGGATTCTATGAGAATCGCTCCGGCTATACCCAAAGTAGCCGTTATAAGTATAGGCGCGACGGCGTTGGGAAGAATATGCCTGAATAGTATATAGAGCGCGCGGCATCCGGTAAGCTTGCTTGATAAAATATAATCCCTTTCGCGCAGGGAAAGTGTTTCGGCGCGAACCAGACGCGCGCCGCCCATCCAGGAAGTCAGACCTATGACAATCATGATATTGGTCAGACTGGGCTCAAGAAAAGCTATGACAGCGAGTATCAGGAAAAATGAGGGAAAACACAACATTATATCGACAAGACGCATCACCGCCTCGTCAATTAAGCCCCTGAAATAGCCGCTAATCAGACCTAGAACAGAGCCAATGGAGACTGAAATGCCAACGGCTACAAAACCGACCCAGAGGGAAACTCTGCCACCGTAAAGCAGACGGGACAGAACATCCCGTCCCAACCTGTCAGTGCCCAGTGGGAAAGCGGAGCATGGCGGCTCTAGTATATATTTCAAGTGAGTTTCGTCGGGTGGGTAGGGAGCTAACAACGGCGCGAAAATGGCGAGGGCGGACATTGCCGCGACTATGCCAAGACCGCAGACAAACATGCCGTTTGTTCCGAGCGCGTTTTTTAACCCTTTTATCCGCATGGTTTAAGTCCTGATCCTGGGATCGGCCAGACCATAACAGAAATCGGCCAGCAAGTTGCCAATTAGGGTAAGCGCGGCGCCAAGAACCAGGTTGCCCATGATCATGGTGTAATCCCTGGCCATAACCGCCGCGTAAAACAATTGTCCAAGCCCGGGCAAAGCGAATATAGATTCGATAATGACGCTGCCGCCGATAAGTCCGGGCACGGAGAGGCCGAGCAGGGTTATCAGGGGAAGAAGGGCGTTGCGGAGGGCATGTTTGAAGATAATCGAGGAGGTTGACAGACCTTTGGCGCGAGCGGTGAGGATGTAGTCCTGACGTAGGACTTCGAGCATGCAGGAACGCATATAGCGCGACATGGCCGCCAGCGATCCAACCGTGTACACGGCTATGGGAAGCGCCAGGTGCCACGCTAAATCCTTAAATTTGCCGTAAGCGGACAGGCTGTCAAAATCCATACTCGTTATGCCTGAAATTGGGAAGAGACGCAGATCGATACCAAACCAGAGCATGAGCAAAAGGGCTAGCCAGAAAGAGGGGATAGCGAAGCCAAGAAAGACAAGAATCGTGACGCCTTTATCCAACAATGAATTTTGCTTCCACGCGGAGAGGATTCCAAGAGGAATGGCGACGATAAGCGTCAGGATAAGGGAAACAAGATTCATGGTAATAGTAAGTGGCAGTCTTTCGCCGATTTTTTCCAGAACAGGACGAGCGTCGGCTGACATCGATGCGCCAAAATCAAGACGCAAAAGACGGTTAAGCCAGTCGAAATATTGAATATATAGAGGTTTGTCGAGACCGTAAACGGCTTCGAGGCGTTTGCGCGCGACTTCGCCCGCAAGGGGATTCAAGGTTATATCCATATCAGTGGGCGATCCGGGAGCCAGATGGATAACCCAGAAGGAAATTACGGTAATGCCAAGGAGAGTCAGAGTTAGCCAGAGGCATTTCCTGACCATTCTGATCAGCATGGCGCGATTAAAAAGCGCGCGGGGAAGAAAGCGCGGCATAAAATCCATATTTTACGAATATAAAATTTAATCGGGATACGGGCGATTCGCGGGACCGAATAATTATTAAAATGATTGAACGGACGGTCGTCTCGCGGCGGACGATAGGGATACCGCGAAGAAATTTCGCGGAGATTCGGGTCGCGCGACGCAAAAATTCGCGATTGGTTTCCGCGGATCTGGAAAGTCATAATTACTCGATATATACTTAAATTCAAGCGCGGAAAGAGCGCTCGCGCGTTTGTCCCATAATGGAAATTATGTAAACTTTTTGCAAAAAAATATACGGATGCGATTTATCCATGGACGCTTCTAAAAACTCCTGCGATTCAATTCCCGATTCGTCAATTGACCGCGTATCTCAAGGGGATCTGAGGCTTAATCGCGCTGTGGCCAGCCGCGGCGCGATCGGACGGCGAAAAGCCGACTCGCTTATTTTCGGCGGCAAAGTCAAGGTTAATGGAATTATCGAAACGAATCCCGGTCGTCGGGTATCCGCGACGGACGAGCTGGAAATTAATGGCGTAATTCGCCCTCCCGTCAGCGAAAAACTTTATTTTATGTTAAATAAACCGGTTCATTGCGTTACTACTATGTCCGATCCCCAAAGCCGCGCCACAGACCTTGATTTATTTCCGCCGGAAATCCGCGCCCACAAGATTTTTCCAGTCGGCCGTCTGGATTACTTTTCGGAAGGGCTGTTAATTTTTAC
>CAMWPE010000266.1 GCA_947176055.1 uncultured Desulfovibrio sp. | reverse complement strand
GAAAAATGCCTGCCTGTTCTGGGTTATAGCGTTCGCGAAAAATTAATGACGGGCTCGGGCGCCGATCTGGCCGACGCCGCGATCAGCCAGCCTTTGCTATTCGTCATGCAAGTGGCCGTAGTCGCGCTTCTGAAGCGCCTAGGCGTTTGTCCGGACGCCGTCCTGGGGCACAGCGTGGGCGAAGTGGCCGCTGCCTGGGCCTCCGGCGCCCTCGATCTGGATCAGGCCATTCAGGTCATTCGCGCCCGCAGCCAGTCGCAGAAGCTGACGCGCGGCCTGGGCGGCATGGCCGCGGCCGGTCTTTCGGCGACCGCAGCCCGGGATCTCATCGAAGAATTGAAGCTGGCCTCCGCGCTGGAAATAGCGGCGATCAACTCCCCCGCCAATGTCACGGTTTCCGGCGAATCCGCGGCGCTTGACCTTTTCGGCGCGGAGTTAAAAAAACGGAACGCGTATTTCAAACGCCTCGATCTGGACTACGCCTTTCATAGCCGCCAGATGGAGCGGGCGAGATCCGAGCTCGATCGCCTGCTCGCCGATCTGGTTCCGGCGGGAGGCGAAGACGCCATATTTGTATCCTCCGTCACCGGCGACGTCATCGAGTCCGGACTTCTGGACAAAAATTACTGGCAACGCAATATGCGCGATCCGGTGAATTTCGCCCGCGGAGTGAAAAAACTCGCTTCCCTGGGGATGAAAATTTTTGTCGAAATCGGGCCGCGCGCCGTCCTGCAACGTTATATCCGCGAAAACCTGGGCAAGGATTCCGGCGCCCGGGTTCTGTCCGTCCTGCAAAAAGGAAACGCCGATTCCGGCCGGTTGCGTTGCGCCGCCCTTTCCATTCACGCCCTGTCCGGCCGCAAGAATCTCGGCGCGCTCTTTCCGCGCGAGGGCTCTCCCGTCCGTTTGCCTCTTTATCCCTGGCAAAAACAGCGTTGCTGGTTCCCTCGCACCAGCGAAGCCCGACCAACGGGGAGAAGATCGCGTCCCCTTCTGGGCTGGGCTCTTTCGGACTCCGGCGCGACCTGGGAAAACGCCCTCGATCCCAGGCGCGAAACGTGGCTCGCGGATCACCGCGTGGGCGAAGCGACAGTTTTTCCCGGCGCCGCCTACATGGAGCTGGCGCTGGAGGCCGCCGCCGAATGGCTGGGACGCGACAGGATCGCGCTGGAAAATATAGATATCTTCAGACCCCTGATTTTCGAGGACAACAAGGCGCAAAGCCTGCGTTGCGTCATAAATCCCGGCGACGATTCCCTGCGCGTCATGAGCCGGCCGCGTCTGGGGGAAGGGGAATGGACGGAGCACACGCGTTGCCGCGCTTTGACAGGCTCATCGAAAACGCCGTCGCCCGCGCCTGTGTCTTTAGGCGAAAAGGTCATGGACGGCCGCGATCTCTACAGGCTCGCGTCCTCCCTGGGCCTGGATTACGGACCATTTTTTCGGCGAATCGAACGAATCAGGATCGGCGAAGGCGTTCTGGAGGCGGCTCTGGCTCCCCGCGACTCCGGCGATTTCATCCTGGATCCCGGGGCGCTGGACGCCTGTTTTCATTCCGTCATAGCTTTCTTCCGCGACGGAGACGCGGCCTATCTGCCCGTCGGCGCCAAAAAGCTCGAAATATTTGACGCGACGCCGGTCACAAGAATCCGCGCGTTTCTGACGAAAGTTTCCGGCCGCTCCATGCGCGCGAATTTTGAGCTTTTCACCGGCGAGCGACTGATCGCCCGGGTAAAGGAATGCCGCTTTAAAGCCATGCCCGCTCGCGATTCCGCGACCGATCCGGATCTCTGGATCATGACCTCGCGCCTGGCTCCGGCGCCGCGAAAGAAGGCCATCGACTGCGGCGATCCTTTAAATACCCCCGGCGCGCTTCCGCGACCGGAGCCAGTGGACGAAGCCGGGCGCCGGCTATGGTACAGGGAGATTCTTCCCCGGCTGGAAGCCATGGCCCTGGCCGGAATCGCCAACCTTTTCCGCAACCGGGAGGTTCCCGGCGATTCCCCCTATTTCGCGTGGATGAGGGGACTGCTCAAGCGGGAGGGCATACTGGACGAATCGGGCGCCCAGCCCGACGACCTGCCGGACTGGGAAGAACTCTGGCTGGAGACCTGGCGCCTCGCGCCCCAGTTCCTCCCCGCTCTTCTGCCCCTGGCGAGAACCCTGGAAAATCTGCCCAGGGTAATTCGCGGCGAGCTGGACAAAAAGGACTTGCTCGAGCTTGCCCGCAAGGATGTCGTAGCCGACGAAAGAAACTGGCCCGGTCCCGACTCCGCCGCGACGGACGAAAACATCGTGGCTATAGCGGCTTACGCGGCGGCCCGGAATCCCGGCGAGCGACTGGATATCCTCGAGCTAGGCTCGCCGTCCCTCGCCGACAGGCTTCTTGAGAGTATTCCTCCGGACCGGTTCAGCCTCGCGCGAATCGCGGATACCCGCTTGCCAAAGCGTCTCGAAGACAGATTTAAAAATAGCTTCGCCGATCTCCGGCAAATTGTCGCCGATCCCCTCGAATGGCTGGGAGGCAAACCCGAAATCGACGGCGGCGGCTTCGATTTGATAATTTTGCGCGACGTCCTGCACAAATCCGGAAATCTCCTCGCCGCGCTAAAAAATATCTCGCGGTTATTGAGACCCGGCGGCATGGTGATCCTGGCCGAGAAATTCGCGGATTGGCATGCCGATCTTCTGGACGGTCTGGACGAATCATGGTGGCAAATCGGCGCCGACGGCGCGCCTTCGTCTTCGCGCATGCCTCCCGAAGCGTGGCGGGAGCTTTTCCGGCAGACAGGTTTCGGGCGATGCTCGACGCTGACGGACGAAGCGGCCGACGGACTGCGGGCCGGCGCGTTCCTGTTGACGGCGATAAAATCCGGCGACTTGCCGGAGCCTGAGGCGAAAAAACGCCGCTGGTCTCTCGCGGGCGACGATAGCGAATTCCTC
>CAMWPE010000265.1 GCA_947176055.1 uncultured Desulfovibrio sp. | reverse complement strand
GATTAAAACTGGGATCATTCGCGTCGAAACTGACCAGGCTTATAAAAAGCAGGATAGCCAGAAAGACCAGAAACAGGCCAAGCGATTCGCGTAGGAATTTTCGAAGATCCGTAAGTTCGCGCTCCGGTATCAAAAATTATTATCGCGCCATGGAACGCGCAGCCCAAAAAGGTCGGCGCGGTAGTTGAGGAGAAAACGCGAATGAGCCCGGCGAGGGGCCGCGACGAGGCTATTCGCGGCCCAGGTATTCGCCCGAGCGCGTGTCGACCTTGATCCGGTCGCCCTTATTAATAAACAGAGGCACCTGTACGGTAAGGCCGGTTTCCAGCGTCGCCGGTTTCGTGACATTGCTAACCGTGTCGCCTTTCGCGCCAGGCTCTGTGTCGGTTACCTCCAGAATCAGGCTGGCCGGAATATCGATGTCGAGGGGTTTGCCCTGATACAGGAGCACCCGGCATTCCTGACCGTCTTTCAGGAAGCCTTCCTTTCCGCCTGTCCCGGAATTGTCCAGAGTAAGTTGCTCGTAAGTGGTTAGATCCATAAAAATAAGATCGGAATTTTCCCTGTAGAGGAATTGCATATCGCGCGTTTCCAGATCCGGTCTGCCAACTTTTTCGCCGGATCTGAATGTAATATCCTGAATACGGCCGGTGAGGATGTTCCGCAGTTTGGTCCGCACCATGGCGCCGCCTTTGCCAGGCTTGAAATGTTGGTATTCGACAATTTCGTAAGGGGTGCCTTCGACTTCGATTTTCAAACCTTTCCTGAAATCGGTGGTGGAATACATTTTTTCTCTTCCGGATTTACAGTGATTGACAGCGCATGGCCGCGGAGCGATTGCCTCGCGGCGGGGATAAGAGTAAAAGGTTTTTAGAGGATAGGCAAGACGGCGACGATTCGGGTCCGGCGATAACGATACAGGCGGAGCCGCGGCGGAAAAAGCGCGCGAATCGCGGCCGGAATCCCTATTTTACTTTCCGTCGGAATTACGCGGGCTATAACACTACGGTATCCGCGTCAAGAGCGGTCGCCGGAAGCGCGAAGGCCGCGTCGACGATGATGATATTTAAAATCTCAAAATTAAAAGGCAAGGATTAAAAATGCGGACCACGCTGGAATTGGTAAAAACAGCATATACGACGGAGCAATTGCCCAGTTTTGACCTCCCGCAGATCGCCATGGCCGGAAGATCCAACGTTGGCAAATCCTCGCTTCTGAACGCTTTGGCCGGACGCAAAAGCCTGGCGAAAGTCAGCGCGAATCCTGGCAAAACGCGATCGGTAAATTTTTACCTTGTCGAGCCCTGGCAATTTTATCTGATCGATTTGCCCGGTTACGGCTACGCCCGCGCTAGTCATGAGGAAAGGCGTCAATGGGCGAGAGTCCTGGAAACTTATTTGTCTCACACAAAGGAACTGCGCGGCCTCGCTCTCCTTCTTGATTGCCGCCTGACGCCTCAAAAAATAGACAGGGAATTGGCGGTTTACGCCATGAATATAAATTTGCCTGTCATTCCGGTTTTGACAAAAGCGGACAAATGCAAGCAAAAGGAACGCCAGACACGCCAGAACGAATGGCGCGATATTCTGGGACAAACTCCTTTGCTTGTCTCCGCCCAGCGCAAGAGCGGTCTGAACAAACTTTGGCGGGCGCTGATTTTATGCGCGACAGGCAAAGTCGTCGAAGGCGAAGTGATGGAATATTAGCCGGTTACCCGCGGACGCGACGCCGCTCTTGTCCTGTCGGACAAATAATAAAATATCCCGCTCCTGCCGCGTTTCCGGCGATAAAAAGCCGGGGAAAGGCGACGCGCTTTAAATTTTCCCCATTATCAGGAACAATGCCTCAAGGAATTTAAAAATCGTCCAGGGGGCTTGCCAACGGAAAAGAACCGATATATAAAGAAATTGCAATCCATTTTCAATTTCAAAAAGGAGTCCCTATGAGCGTCACATTGGTAGGGGGCATGGATCGGTTGCGAGCCAGCTATCTGGCAGCCGCAATGAGACTGGGTCATAATTTAAAAGTGTTGAGCAAAAACGAGGCCAATTTCATGGACAAGGCTGGAACGCCGGATTTATACATAGTTTTTACAAATAAAATTTCCCACGAGGCCAGGAGAAAAGCGAAAAAATTGGCTTCCGCCAAAAATATTCCAATAAAATTCGTCCACTCCTGCGGCGTCTCCACACTCGAAGAATGTCTCTCGGCTTTGAATAGCTAAAGTCGGCGCGCCTCCTCCCGGGGACGCGGCTTTAACGCGCGCTGATCGCGTCCCAGAATCCCGACCGCGTCTTGACAGGACGCGCCATGAATTTGAATTTTTGAAAATAGTTTTCAATAATTAAAAGGATCGTTGAAATGAACGACAAAAACGATACTTCCGGCAAAGGCGCGGAGAAAAAAGCCCCTTTGCGGATCGCGCTTGCCGGAAACCCCAATTGCGGCAAAACAACGGTATTTAATGGCTACACCGGTTCGAAGCAACATGTCGGCAACTATCCCGGCGTGACCGTGGATCGCAAGGAAGGTCAGACCGAATACGACGGTCGCGGGATTATCCTGGTCGATTTGCCCGGGGCCTATAGTCTGACTTCTTATTCCATGGAAGAAATAGTCGCCAGACGCGAGCTGGCGCTCTCCAACGTTCAGGCGGTCATAGACGTGACGGAAGCGTCCGCACTCGAACGCAACATGCTCCTCACCGTGCAACTTCTGGAGATGGGCATGCCCGTAGTTCTCGCCTGTAATATGATGGATGAAGCCAGAGAAGCGGGGATAAGAATAGACCTGCCGCGGTTAAGCGAACTATTGAATATTCCTGTTGTCGGGATGATCGCCAAGGAAGGCGTCGGCATGAAAGAGGCGCTGGGCGACGCCGTCCAACTGGCCCAGGAAGGCAGACGACCTCCGTTGCGCGTCTCCTACGGACCGGATATCGAT
>CAMWPE010000264.1 GCA_947176055.1 uncultured Desulfovibrio sp. | reverse complement strand
GGCCGGAGGCGACAAGCCGGATAAAATCGGCGACGCCTTCGCCGCGCTCGTAAAATTTGTCCGGGAAAAATAAATGATCGGTATCTCAAAATTATATTGCGGTCAGGCGGAAGTGTCCGACGCTTTGCGCTATGGCAGGGAATCGGGCAAATTGCCTTCCCGTCTTCTGCAATTTTCGAAAGACAAAAAACCAGTTGTGGTCTGGAATATGACCAGGCGTTGCAATCTGCGTTGCGTTCATTGTTACGCTCAGGCGGTCGATGAAAATGGAGCCGACGCTATAACAACGGCCAAGGCGAAAGAGATCATCGACGATCTGGCCGATTACGGCGTTCCGGTAATGCTTTTTTCCGGGGGCGAGCCGCTGGTGAGGCGGGATCTTACCGAATTGGCCAGCTACGCGACGCAAAAGGGAATGCGCGCGGTTATCTCCACGAATGGCACTTTAATTTCCAGGGAAAAGGCAAAAGAATTAAAGGATGTAGGTTTGTCCTATGTGGGCATTTCCCTGGACGGGCTGAAGGAAGCGCATGATCGTTTCCGGGGGGTAAGGGGAGCCTTCGAAAAAGCGTTGAGCGGCATCGAAAACTGCAAGGCCGAAGGATTAAAAGTAGGTCTGCGATTCACCATCAATAAGCGCAACGTTGGCGAAATACCGGGAATTTTCCAGTTGCTGGAAGATCTGGAAATACCGCGGGCCTGTTTTTACCATCTTGTTTATTCCGGCCGCGGCTCCCAGCTAATCAACGAAGATCTCAATCATCGTGAAACCCGCCAGGTTGTCGATCTCATTATGGATAAGACGAGAGCCCTTTTTGAGGCGGGCAAGCCCAAGGAGATTCTCACCGTCGATAATCACGCGGACGGGCCATATGTGTGGATGCGTCTGAAAAAAGAAGATCCCAAAAGGGCCGAGGAAGTTTTCGAATTGTTGCAATTCAACGAAGGCAATAATTCCGGTCGCGGCATAGGATGCATTTCCTGGGACGGACAGGTGCACGCGGATCAGTTCTGGAGAGGCCATACCTTTGGCAATGTCCTCGAGCGGCCTTTTTCGCAAATCTGGGACGACGCCGATATAGAGCTTTTGAGCAAATTAAAAAACAAAAAAGAACACGTCGGCGGCCGATGCGCCAAGTGCAGGTTTTTAAATATTTGCGCCGGCAATTTCCGCGCCCGGGCCGAAGCCTGGCATGGGGACGAATGGGCCGAGGATCCGGCCTGTTATCTCACCGACGAAGAAATTGGCATTAAATAACGATATAAGCCGGAGCTATTTATGAGCGAGGACTTTTTCAGGGGCAGAAGGTTGCGACGGTCGCGGGCTCTGAGAAATCTCTGCCGCCAGACCAATCCAATACAGGCCGACAAACTGATCATGCCCTATTTTGTCGTCGACAACGGCGATCCCAATTATCAAAAAGAAATACCATCGATGCCCGGCCAATATCAGCTGGGTCTCGAAAGCCTGCTTAAAAAACTCGATAAGTCCGTAAGCCAGGGTCTGGCAAACATTCTCCTGTTCGGTTTGCCCAAAACCAAAGACGACAAGGCGAGCGAAGCCTACGCCGAAGACGGGGTGATCCAGAAAGCGGTAAGACGCGTCAAACAGGAATTTCCGGATTTGCTCGTCATTACGGATCTCTGTCTCTGCGAATATATGAGCCACGGTCACTGCGGGATATTGAATGAAAACGGATTGGTGGAGAATGATCCGACTTTGCCGCTCCTTGCCAGAACGGCTGTAAGTCAGGCCCGAGCGGGCGCGGATATCATAGCGCCCTCCGACATGATGGATGGCCGCGTCAAATGTATCCGAGAAGCTTTGGACGAAGCCGGCTTTTCCGGTATTCCCGTAATGTCCTACGCGGTGAAGTACGCTTCCGCTTTTTACGGACCTTTTCGCGAAGCCGCCGAGTCCGCGCCCGCATGCGGCGATCGCAAATCCTACCAGATGGATCCGGCCAACGCCCGGGAGGCGCTCCTTGAGGCCTGGGCCGATCTGGACGAAGGAGCGGATATTCTCATTGTCAAACCGGCGAGCGCCTATCAGGATATTATAAAATTAATTCGCGATAATACCGAAGTTCCTCTCGCGGCGTATCAGGTAAGCGGCGAGTATTCGCTCATAAAGGCGGCCTCCGCCAATGGCTGGGTTGACGGCGAAAAGGTAACTCTGGAAAGTCTTATCGGCTTGAAAAGGTCCGGAGCGGACATGATCATCACCTATTTCGCCGAAGAACTGCTCGCAAAAGCTTTGGCGCAAAGATGAACCGGGACATCCCGTCCCTCCGTCTGGTCGCCTGGGAAGTAACGCGCTCCTGCAACCTCGCCTGCAAGCATTGCCGCGCGGAGGCCCATCCGGAGCCCTACGAAGGCGAATTGACGACCATTGAGGCGAAGCGCCTGATCGATTCTTGCGTCGAACTGGGCAATCCCCTGATCATTTTTACCGGCGGCGATCCCATGACGCGTCCGGATGTTTACGAGCTGGTCGGCTACGCTTCTTCCAAAGGCCTCGATTGCGCTTTCGCTCCCAACGGCACGCTTATCGATGAGCGCAATGTTCTCGACATCAAAAACTGCGGCGTAAAGCGCTGTTCCATTTCTATCGATGGCCCGGACGCCGAAACCCACGATAATCTGCGCGGTCAGCAAGGAGCGTTCGACGCGAGCATCCGCGGCATCGAGCTTCTAAAAAAACAGAATATTCCGTTTCAGATCAACACCACGGTCACAAAAAATAATCTGGCTTACTTTAAGGACATTTTCGATCTCTGCCAGAGGTTGGGCGCTGTCGCGTGGCATATTTTCCTCCTGGTGCCAATGGGCCGGGCCTCGGACTTGACCGATCAGGTAATCACGGCGAAGGAATACGAAGAAGTTCTCCGCTGGTTTTACGATTTTCGCAAGACGACGAAAATGAGCTTGAAGGCTACCTGCGCTCCAC
>CAMWPE010000263.1 GCA_947176055.1 uncultured Desulfovibrio sp. | reverse complement strand
CCGGGAGGAGCCGCCCCGGGACTTTCTTTCCGGCGCGACTCCCTCTTTATCTCCTGACGCCATTTACTCTTCTACGCCGTTGAGAATCTTCGCGTCTTCGGATTCGCGCAAAGCTTCTTCCACGGCTAAAGCGGCCTTTTCTTCTTCGGTCAATTCGGCGATCAATCCCGCTTCCTCCGTCGGCTGATCCGACACGACCTTCACCGGAATGGTCGCTATGACGTCGGCGTGCAGACGGACGCGCACGGGATGGACTCCCAGACTGCGGATCGGAGCGTCCATAAGAATCCTGCGACGATCCACCTCGACTCCCAGCGCGGCTATGGCGTCGCCTATTATAGTCGATGTGACCGATCCGTAAAGTTTTTCGTTTTCGCCCACGTGCATGGGAATGACGATTTCGAGATTTTCCAGTCTGCCTTGCAGACCCATGGCCTCGGCGCGCAAAGCGTCCATGCGGGCTTGCAGTTTTTTGCGCTCGTGTTCGAACACTTTGAGATTCGAGGGGCTCGCGATCATCGCCAGCCCTTGAGGCAACAGGTAATTGCGACCGTAGCCCGGCTTTACGTTGACCACGTCGCCCAGGGAGCCGAGGTTCTCCACATCGGCGCGAAGTATCACTTTCATATTGTTCCTCCTGCGAAGATTCCGTTTAACGCTGAACGGACGGAAGCGCGGAGCTCCGCCCTTTTGTCCCTTTCGCGACCTGGCTAAATGGAACTCTTTTTCTTGATTACGGAATCATGTACGGGAGTATAGATCATCAGCGCCATCTGCCGGGCGCGCTTTATCTCCCTGGTCAGCTCGCGCTGATGCTTGGCGCAGACGCCTGTGACGCGCCTGGCTATGATTTTGCCGCGCTCGGTGACGAAATCGCGCAACACTTCCGGATTTTTATAATTCAGCGGAGTTTCGGGATCGGCGCAGAAGCGGCAGAACTTGCGACGCGGCGCGAATTTTTTCTTGAAAGCCATTTTACGCCTCCTCCCCGGCTTTTTGTCCGGAAAGCTTTACTGTAAGGAATTTAAAAACGCCGTCGTTGATCCGGATATTGCGCTCGAGCTCCGCCACCAGGCTGGAAGGTCCCCCGTAAACGAGCCGGACGTAAAAACCGCGCGCGAGTTTGCGCACCGGATAAGCCAGATCCCTCATTCCCCACTGATCGATTTCCTCGACCTTGCCGCCTTCGCGCTCGATTATGCCCGCGAGGCCGGCGATAAGCCCCTCGCGCGCGTCGGCCGGCAACTCAGGCGAAAGAAGAAGCAAAGTTTCAAATTGACGCATAAAGTCTCCTTGCGGATTTATAGTCCGCGCGGATCGTCGCCGCGCGAACAAGGATCAAATTTTTTATGCCAGAACCGAATCAGGGTCAAGGAAAGATTTGGGATCGCTCGTCAGGGCCCGATCGCGCCGCTTCTCCATAAATAAAACCGCGAATCGCTATCCCGGGCAGGCGTCCGACGCCTCCTCGCGATATTCGCCCCATTTCATTCCAACGAATCGGCGCGCGGAAAATAGAACGGAGCCCTGTTTCGCGGGAAATTTCGCGGGCGGACTTGACTAACATTGCGGACTGGGTTAAATTGACAATTCAACTATGGCCGGGAGACGATAAATTCTCCCGCGCGGCCGCGGCGGCTTCGCGAAGCGTAGCGCCCGAAAAATCGTCTTTATAAAGGCGGTCGCCTCGCCATTCGGGAATAATTTAAAGCGCGTTTGCTATAAATTCCCGCGAGTCTCGCGCGGGAACTTTTTTAATTATCAGTTCGTTTAAACAGGAAAGCCTCTCATGAAAAGGACATATCAACCTAGCAGGATTCGCCGCGCCCGCCGGCACGGTTTTCTCTCGCGCATGGCGACCCCGGCCGGCCGGGCCGTAATCCGGCGTCGTCGCCGCAAAGGCCGCAAACGTCTCGCTCCCTCCGCTTGACGTCATTTTCTTTTCCAAAAGAATCGCGGATCCGCAAGCGCGCCGAATACCTTGCCTGTTACGAGCATGGCAAGAAGTATCATAGCGCGCATTATATTCTTTTTTTCGTCGAAAAACCCGGCGGAATTCCGCGCGCGGGTATCGCGGTTTCCAAAAAGACTGGCAAAGCCGCCGCTCGCAACCGCGTGAAACGGATCTTGCGGGAATTTTTTCGCCTGAATCTGCATCGTTTGCCCGGCGCGGACATCGTGGTCGTGGCGAAAAAGGACGTCGGCCGTCCCCGGCTTGAGGACGCGCGAACGGAATTGGGGCCGATTCTCGAACATTTGCGCGCCGATTATTCCCGGCGATCCTGACGAAATTCCGGCGCTGGCCGCGACTCCGGTTGCGCGGGATCGCGCGGTTTTAAGCGTTTTTATGATAAGGTCGCGAAGGATGCCCTTTTCAGCGAGAGAATTTTTTGTCATTCCTATCCGCGTATATCAGCGCGCGATATCCCCGCTGTTGCCTCCCGCGTGCAGGTATTGGCCCACCTGTTCCGCCTACGCCATCGAAGCTGTTTTGATTCACGGGGTATTCAGGGGCGGCTGGCTCGCTTTGAAGCGGCTCGCCCGTTGTCATCCATGGGGAGGATCGGGCTACGATCCCGTGCCTCCGAAAGATAGCGACGCGGCTAAATAAGGCGGTCGCGGAGTCTCTATTTTCATGCAGGATAACAAGAATTTAATTCTGGCCATAGCCCTCTGTCTGATAGTGTTGTTCGGCTGGGGTCATTTCGCCGAATATATGGGCTGGGTAAAACCGGCGCCGGTTCCCGTTCCGGAAGAAGCGCCGGAAAAGACGATGGCTCCTCCTTCCGATCAGGCCCGCAAGATGCCGCCCCCGCCCTTGAACCCCGCGCCCGGACGCGAATTCACGGTTGCGACGCCGCTTTACGACGCGGTTTTTTACACTGGGGGCGGCGCTTTGCGCTCCTGCAAGCTAAAAAAATATCGCTCCGGGATGAACCATTTCATGTCGGGGCGTGTTCTATAGAT
>CAMWPE010000262.1 GCA_947176055.1 uncultured Desulfovibrio sp. | reverse complement strand
TTCCATAACAGTGGGAAAAATCAGCTGATCGTCCGAATTTTGCAATACGTAACCCACTCTCCTCCGCAAATATTGAAAATCCTTTTCGGAGACGATCCGCCGGGACTCCAGAAACAAAGCTCCTCCCGCGGGACGGGAGAGGCCGGTTATGCACCGGAACAGCGTGGTTTTGCCGCTGCCATTGGCTCCGGTAAGTCCAATTCTTTCCCCGTCCCGAAGTTCGAGATTAATATCTCGCAGGATGGGGGACTCCGGCGATTCCGGATAAGCGTAGGCTAGACGCTCGAGAATAAGCGGCGCGTCCCCGGCCTTATCCCGCGGAGCTGTTTTAGCCATGCGCGATTCCGCCTTCGATACCCAGCAGGAGCAGGATGACCGCGATCATGAAGATGGAAAAGAAAAAGTCGGCGCGAGCGAAAGAGTCGCTTCCGCTTATGGGGAGCGCGCCGGAAAACGCCCTCAAAAGCATGGCTTCGCGGATCCGCTCGGCTCTTTCGCGCGTCCTTACCAGGAAGATCGCGAACAAGGCCGCGATTGTTTTGTAAGTATGACGGCTATTGCGGGGGCGAAAGCCTCTCAACCTCGCGGCTTCGGAAAGGGCCCGCCATTCCGCGGCCAACACATGAATATTCCGGCCCATAAGCAGGAGCAACCAGATCAATTTCGGCGGAAATCCCAGTTTCCGCATCGCCCCGCCCAACGTCGTCGCGCTCATGGGAAAAACGAAAGCCATAAAAACGCAAAAAATCGCGTTGGCCTTAAGCGTGACCAGCGCGGAGAGGCGAAGTCCCGCGCCGGTAATTTTCAGAAATCCCCGTTGCCAGACGACGTCCCCCGGCGTAGACCAGGGAGCAGTCGTCCAGATGACCAGTATAAAGACATTCGCGACGACCAGACGCCGAAAAAACAGGGAGGCCTCCGGCGCCGCGAGAGCGACTATAAAAACCGCGGCGCCAACGGCTGTCAACGCCGCCGCGACGCTGTTCAGACAGGCGATGACGCAGGACAGCAGAAAGGCGCCGCAGAGAGCGACCGCCGGATTCAGCGTCGCGTAAAAGCCCTTTTTTCTCAAGAGTTTTTGCGCCTGGCGCGGAAGATCAGATACACGCCGATCAAGCCGATTATCCAGCCCAGCCCCCCTACGATCTCGATTACTCCCGGCCCCGTCGCGTCTCGGGCCGCCAGGCTTTTGCGGATTGGCGCCATATGGGTTTCGACGGCTTCATGGACGATTGCGCGGACGTTATCGGCGGTCAGCGCATCGTGAGCCGGGGCGATCGTCGCCGGCGCGTTTGTCGGCGCCGCGCTCAACGGTCTGGACGCCTGGGCCGCCTGCTCGGCGCTTTCGATGGCGGAAGCGTCAAACCCGGCGGTAAGGGACGCGGCCGCGTATAGTTCCGAAGCGTCCATTGTCCATTCCCTGTGATGCCCCTGCCCGGCGTTCACATCGATGACCAGGCCATGCCCTTCGCGAACCGCTTCCGGAACTACGAACACATATTGGCCGGCCGAATTTGAGCGCCCGGTAGCCAGGGTTCTTTTCGTTACCGAATCTATTATGGTAACGTCTGCGTCGATCGCCGGTTTGTCCTTGCCGAAATTGCACTCGACGATAACTTCGTCGTTTTCCAGCCAGGCGAAGACATTGAGCCTGTGCGCCGAAGCTTCGGCCGCGGAGCCAAGAGCGATTAGCAGGGCAAGGAATAATGGCAGGATTTTCATCATAAGCTCCTTTGATTGACGGGATGCGGCAAGGAGAGCGCGTCCGGGCTGACCCGCGCCACAAACCATGTCGCGAACATGGTTATTAAACCCTCGATCAGCATGACTGGCAAGTGCGCCGCGAGCAAAATTCCCGCGGCGGCGAAGAATCCTTCGTCGGTAAAAATCAGGGCCAGCGCCGCGAGGATGGAGCCAAACGCCGCTCCGAGAAAACCTCCGCAGAAAGCGGCGACTTTCAAACCTGCCATCGTTGGCCAGAGGCCATATACCAGCCTGAAAGCCAGCCATGAGAGAACCGCCGCCAGTCCCATGCAAAAAGTGTTTACGCCCAGGGTCGTCAGGCCTCCGTACTGAAAAAGTAGCGCCTGCAGAAGGAGAGCGACGAAGATCGCCGGGAAAGCCGCCCATCCCAACGCCACGCCCAGAAGACCCGTAAGCAGCAAATGCGCGCTGGCGGGTCCCGCGGGAACGTGAATCAGGGAGCCGACAAAAAAAGCGGCGGAAAGAAGACCGCAGAGCGCGATCTGATCGTCCTTAATTTTTTTCAACCCAATTGCCACGCCCGCGGCCGCGAGCGCACCGCCCGTCAGAAGGACGGGCGCGGACAGGACTCCCTCGGATATATGCACGCCTCCCCTCCTACTTCTTTATAACAGGTTCCCGGAATTCGACCCAGATCACGCCGCCAAGCTCGACGGGCTTATCCTCTCCGTCGCGCGAGATTTTTTCGGCGCCTTCGCCGATGGCTGAAAATCCCCACCAGCCTGCCCAGGGAATGCCGAAAACGAAAACGCCGTTGGAATCCGTTTTTACGGTTTGCGTTTCGAAATAGACGTTTGGCGCGACGCGCCGATCGTCGCGGTTGAGAAATTCGACTTCCACCAAAGCGTCCGGCAACGGCTTGCCATTCCGCAGAACCCTGCCAGAAAAGACGTTCCCCGCGTAATTGGCGAATGGCCGGGAAAGGGGGATAATCTCCATGGGCAACCCCAGGGGCTCGTCCCAGCCATCCTCCGCGCCGAAAGCCGCGACGACGGTTTTCGCGTAATGAATGATCCAGGAATCCTCCGAAGATTCGTAATACGGCTCGGGGACGCTGGCGAAAATATAGACGCCGGGAGTTTTGAGCTTGTAAGCGGCGGTCCAGGCGCGCTCCCCAAAAAATTCGGTCGCGGAAAGCGACTCGGTTAAATCCGTATCCTCCCCGTCATGCCTGACGAAAAACCTTTTTGGCTTCGCCATCTCCATACCCTGACGGGCGAAAGGATGAATAA
>CAMWPE010000261.1 GCA_947176055.1 uncultured Desulfovibrio sp. | reverse complement strand
GCCGGATCCCGTCGTCGCGCCTCAAGAGGTCGCGAAGGAACTGGCAGACGAGGCCAGGGCGGAGGCGGAAATCCGGGCGGAGGAAAAAGCGCTCCCGCTAGATACGGACTTTAGCGGCGAGCAACTGGCCGTTTTGACGCCGGAGGAAGCGGCGATGGTCCCGCCGGATCCCGTCGTCGCGCCTCAAGAGGTCGCGAAGGAACTGGCAGACGAGGCCGCGGCGATTCAAAACAAGGAAGAAGTTATTAAACAGGAAAAAACCCGGGTCGCGACAGGCAAAATCCAACCCCGTTTGCCTGACGGCATAAGCCCCAGACCCTTGTTCAAAACGGCCAATCCTTATTTGCCTGAAATAGCGACGGTCGCGGATATCGTTCATGAGACGCCGAACATAATAACGCTTCGTCTTACTCTCGACCGCAAAGGAGCCATGGAGGAATTTGATTTCCAGCCTGGCCAGGTTGGGCAAATTTCCGTTTTCGGAGCGGGAGAAGCTACATTCGTTATCAATTCTCCGCCGTCCCAAAAGGACTGGCTGCAATTCTCCGTAATGAAAGCCGGCGAAGTCACGGACGCCATCCATAGGCTATATCCGGGAGACAAAGTAGGACTTCGCGCCCCGTTGGGCAATTTCTTTCCCTATGAGGAATGGAAGGGAAAGAATGTTTTCTTTATAGGCGGCGGCATCGGTATGGCGCCAATTCGGACTATCATGCTTTACCTCTTGGAGCATAAGGAAGATTACGGCAAGATTAGCCTGTTATACGGCGCCCGTTCGCCTCAGGATATGGCTTTCAGTTACGAGCTGGACGCGTGGACGCATAATCCCGATCTGGATTGCGTATTGTGCATCGATAATCCGGTCGACGGCTGGCCGCATAAGGTAGGTCTCATTCCAAAAGTTCTCGAAGAAATAAATCCTTCGCCCGAGAATACGGCGGCGGTGTTGTGCGGACCGCCTATCATGATTAAGTTTACCCTGCAAACCTTACAAAAACTGGGTTTCCAGCCGGAAAATATCATCACGACACTGGAAAAAAGGATGAAATGCGGCATCGGTATCTGCGGACGTTGCAACATCGGAGACCGCTATGTCTGCGTCGACGGACCAGTTTTCTCGCTTAAGGAACTGGACGGCCTGCCGCCAGATCTATAAATCCTGAACCAAAGCCAATTAAAGCCGGTCCCGTCGCGGGGCCGTTTTTTTTCGATACATTTTCTTGAGAATGTATTTGAATGCTCGATTAGCGGAATAGGCAAACTTTGGGTCAAAATGTGTATAGCTACGGCGCGCGAGGAGGGATATATTTGAAAAAGCATAAAAACGGAGGCGCGAAACGAAAGTGGTTTTGGTGAACGGCAGTCCGCATCCCAAAGGTTGTGTATATACCGCCTTGAGCGAAGCAGGCAATATTTTGAGAGAAAATGGCGTGGAGACGGAAGAGTTCTGGATTCGCAATAAACCCATTGGCGGGCGCATCGATTGTCGTAAACGCGTTGATACGGGCTTATGCGTATTCGGCGGGGTAGTCAACGAATTTTTGGAGACGGCGGCAAGTTTCGATGGCTATGTTTTCGGTAGTCCCGTAAATTGGGCGCGACGAGCGGCAATTTGAAATGTTTTATGGATCGGGTCTTTTTCGCTGATTTTTGCGGCGGCAAAGAACGATTTATCTTCAAACCCGCCGCGGCGATAGCTTCCGCCAGGAGAAGCGGCGTAGTGGGCGCTACCGATCAAATGAACAGGTATTTTTCCCTTTCGCAAATGCCGGTTGTTACATCTCGTTACTGGAATGGCGTTCATGGTATGAATCCGGAGGAAGTCCGGCGGGATACGGAAGGAATGCGGACAATGCGATTCCTGGGCCGTAATATGGCTTGGATTCTAAAAAATATCGCCCTCGCCATACAAGCGGGAGAGCGGTCGCCAATTCAGGAAACTGTCGCCTTTACGAACTTTATAAGGAGTGAATAAACGCGTAAGCGCAAGCTAGGAAAAGAACTTGAAGTTTCGGAAATCGGCTACGGTTGCATGGGACTGTCTCACGCTTATGGTCCCGCGACGGAAAAGAGCGCGGCGATCAGGTTGATTCGCGACGCGTTCGACGCGGGGTACGATTTTTTTGACACCGCGGAAGTCTATACCGGCCATTACGCCGACGGCTCCTTGTCCGTAAACGAGGAGATCGCCGGCGCAACGTTGCGTCCTATTCGCGAAAAGGTAATCATCGCGACCAAAGGAGGCATAAGGCTGGGTGAAAATTTGACTGTTACGGGAAACGGCGCCCCGGAGGCGTTTCGAAAATCCCTGGAACAGAGCCTCAAAAGGCTGGGAGTGGAAACTATCGACCTTTATTATCAGCACCGTCCGGATCCCGCGGTAAGTCCGGAAATCGTCGCCGAGACAATGAAAGAATTTATAAAAGAAGGAAAAATCCGTTTTTGGGGGGTTTCCAATTGTCCGCGGGAGTATATTCGCCGGGCCAACGCCGTATGCCCCATGGCCGCGATTCAATTGCGCTATTCCATGCTCGCCAGATGGAATGAGGCGTTTTTTCCGCTTCTTGAAGAACTTAATATCGGATTCGTGGCTTATTCTCCGCTGGCGAACGGTTTTCTCACAGTTGACGGCAAAAGCGAAAGGAAATACGCCGGCAATGGAGACTTTAGAAGCGTTATGGCCCAATACTCGCCGGAGAGCCAGAAAAAAGGAACCGTCCTGCTCGATTTGATAAATCGCCTTGCGACGGAAAAAAACGCGACGCCAGCGCAAATTTCTCTCGCGTGGGTTCTGGCCCAAAAACAATATATCGTTCCCATCCCGGGCAGCTCCAAAAAAGAGAGAATCGACGAAAACGCCGCGGCTTATTTCAATGAAAAAGAAGTGGGCAATGCCGTAAAGGATTCCGGTTTGCCCCGGGAAGAGATCTTCATAACCAGTAAATTGTGGATCCAGGATTACGGTTACGATGAAGCGAAAAAAGGCATCGAAGCCTCGCTCGCGAATCTGGAT
>CAMWPE010000260.1 GCA_947176055.1 uncultured Desulfovibrio sp. | reverse complement strand
TAACTGGAATTTAAGTTTTGGTCCGAAATAGACGGGTTCCGTAAGTTCGCGGCTGTATTTGGGAGGCATGATATGTATCCTTTATAATTGCTTAAATTACGCGTTGGCAATGAGCGATTCTTTGCCCCAGTGGAAAGTCGCGCCGTCGGGCCCTTTCTTGAGAAGCAGGGGTTTGGCCATTTCCGGATTCAGATTTGGGAACTCGCGCACGCGATAAACGCGCCGTCCGGATTCCTTGCGCTCCATGGTGGCCTGAATGGCTAGATCGCGCACATTGAGAATATCGCCCGATTCATGGCAACGCATTAACTCGCGCAAGGATTTTGCGGATAGACGCGGCGTTTGCGTTTTTAAAAAGCGGATTTTTTCAAGAGCCCTTTCCATTCCTGCCATGGATCTGCGGAATCCCATATAATAATTCATTACGTTGCGGGTAGCCTGCTCTATTTCCTGATAATCGATGGCGTCGTCCCGGTCGTTGTTGAGAGGCGAGAAGATTTCGTCTTTCGCGGTCCTGATTTGATTTTCGTCCAGCGCTCCGGCGTCGCTCATGCCCGACGCTTTCATGGCCGCCTGGCGTCCGGCTTCGTATCCTCCGCACAGGGCTCCGGAGCAATAGAGAAAAACGCTGTCCGAGAAGAGATTAGGCAAGGTTGATTCAAAATTGTCATTTACGGCTATAGCGCCGCCATAGATGAGCTCGCCTATTTCCACTTCGATGAGCTTTGTCTGAAAATCGGTTCCGGCGCAATCGGCCCCGTCATTAAAGGTGGCCTTGTCCCCGGGCATCAGCTCGTATTGCAATTCCTTGATTATCGCGGGATCCACATGCCGCATATCCATGTAGAATGGCGATCCGGAACCTTCGCTCTGTTCCTGGAAAGTGTCCTGAATCTGGTTGTTGCGGACGCCGTTTTCCCACATGGGATCATATTTGCCCATAAACCGTTCGCCGAGGGCATTAATTTCATGCGCTCCGGAACTGTTAATTCCATTCATGCCCGGACAACCAAAACCTTTGGGCAACAGCGTCACGCTTTGATAGGTATCCAGCTCGGTTACCGCCGCTCCCGCCTTGTAACCAAGGACGACGCCGGCGCTTGGTGTTGTAAGGAAACATCCAGACATTAAAAGGATTATGCGTGGAATTGTCCGCGCCGCGAGTAGCCGAGCGTCCTTGTGTAGAGACCACGGTCTTAGCGCGGATGATAACAAACTCGCCTGTTTTTACATTAAAACCAACGGCTCCGGTCCCTTTTCCGTTGTCGACCAGGATGTCGGTGATCATCACCCGGTCGAGGACATTCGCGCCCGCGTCGCGGACAAGCCTGGCCAGGACGCGTTTAATGATCATTCCATTGGATATATGCGTCCGCCAGCGTCCAGGCTGGCCAAATCCCTGCGCGCGCTGGAAACGGCCGTCGGCATGACGACCGAACTTGACTCCCGCCGGTTCCAGAATCTCAAGAAAATGACGCATGTGATTATACCAGCAATTGATCAGAATGGCGCGTGTCCAACCGTTCAACGGTTTGGAGTAAAATTTTACGAGATCGTCGGCGGTATCGAATGGCTCTCCTTCCTCGTCCAGCACCGCCATGTAATGATCATTGCCGCCGCCAATGCAACCGGAACTCTCGAGTTTACCCTTGTCGGCGTTGACAACGTCCATATTCTGGCTCGCCGCGCCAAGGGCCGCCCCGCAACCGGAGGCTACGGAGCCGATGACCAAAGTATCCGTCTCCGCAAGCGTTCCGAGAGGATGCGCGGATATTTTCATATGTTAATCCTTTTTGTTGATTTTTCCCGAAGGACAATAAGGGTATAAAAAGTAATTCCATAAATTCAATACATTATATATTAAAGTATGGATTATAAATCCACAAACAAGCGAAGCGAGCGAAATAAAACGCTCGGATTAATACGAGGTTTACCGATATTCTCATTGAATCAAAGGATAAGACGTATTGTCAAATTGAATATTCGCGATTATTGTTTGAATATTTGCCACATCTTTTCTCCCGGGCGGGAAAACGGGCGTTTAATTCCGGAGCATACCCATGATCGAAGAGCTAAACGGAGATTTTCTGCAATGGTTGAGAGGATTCTACTATGTCGCCCGTTCCGGAAGCGTGCGGAAAGCCGCGCGCTTGATGAATCGCAATCCTTCGACCATCAGCTATCAACCGCGTTGCCTCGAGGAAGAATCGCGGGTTACTCTTTTCGACAGGGTCAAGCGATCATTGCGAATCACCGACGAAGGACGCGAGTTGCTAGCCTGGACAATCTCCGCGTTTGAAACATTGAATGCCTTAAAATTTTAGGTAAGCAACAGCGGGGGAAAATTAAAGGGGCGGATTCGCATGGCCGGGACACTGCCCATGTTAAAGCTGGCGGTTCCGGCGATCGCGGATTTTAGACGGGATTTTCCCAAGGTTGATATATTTATTGAGCGGGAAATAGCGATCAATATCCGCCGGCTTGCCGACGATTCCGAAATTGACTTTGGCCTTATGCCAGCTCTTAAACCTATCGCGGGCCTGGAAGTCTTATTTAGCTCGAAGCCCTGGTTAATTTATCCGGAAAGCAGCGACTTTCGCGTTCCCTGTAATCCGTCTCTCGCGGATCTGGCGAGACTTCGTTTTATCACTTTCAAATCCAGGCAAAGATATGAGGATCTTGGCTATTATGACAAAAATTCTGGTCTGGGGGAGGTTATAGCCAATAATTCGGTATTATCCGTCAATAATAATGAAATGATGCTCCATTTTATCGCTTGCGGCGTCGGCGTGGGAATTATGGACGAGCATTGCTTTAAAGCTCATACGGAAAGGAAATTCGCGACCAATCTGAAAAGCGTCGATATCGGCAGTTTGCTTCCGGATCGCCTCTATGGAATTTACTCGCGTCCGGGAAAAAAAATGAGTCCGCAAAGCGCGGAATTAATCCGTCGTTTGCGAACCCGTTTTATGGATACTCGCGCCGGAAATCAAAGCGTCGAAATAATGGCCGCGAAAAGTTTATT
>CAMWPE010000259.1 GCA_947176055.1 uncultured Desulfovibrio sp. | reverse complement strand
CCCAGGCGACAGCGGAGACGGAAAACGCGGAGACAAACCCGGCGGCCGCGCGGATCGCCGAAACTACTCCGGCAAAATCGGCGGATATCGCTCCGGAAGAAAGCGATGGGACTAAAATTGCGGAAAATAACGCGAATCCGGAAAAATCGCAGGTCGCGGCTCAGAAACGAGACGAAGAGCGGACTTTAGCAAAAAAGACCGATTCCCGGGAAACGCCGGTAGCCGAGACGGTTCCTGAAAAACCGGAGCGACCGGCATTGGTCGCGGCGATAAAAGTCCCTCCCGTCAGGCCGTCTCCCGAAAACGCATCTTTGCGCGTTAAAAAAAGCGGCGAATATCGGGAATTTTACGCCTCCGCCGCCAAAGGCGAATATCTGATAACGGGCTACGAGCTTGACGACGGCGCTACAAAATCCCTGGAACAAAAGTCTGGACGATCTTATCGTCCGCGGCTTCTCCGGCCTGGGACGACCGTTTATCTTTTCTCCCTGCCCATCGATCAAAAAATTTCGCGGGTCGCGCTGACAACAGCCGACGGAGCTATAGGCTGGAGCTTCGACGCCGCCGCGACCGGGGACGCGAAGGACAAAAAATAAGCGGCGGGAACAGATCCCGCCGCGAGGATTAAGCTTCGCCCGTTGGCGAACCGGTTTTAGGACTCAAGCCAGATATTCAGCTGGGTCGGGAACATGAATTCTTCGGTCGCGGGCAAACCCGCCTTGGCTTTCTTCAAGAGTCTTTGAGAATGGCGATCTCCGGTGGCCAGACGCTGGAAATTCCCATCGGCGTATTCCACGATCAGGGCGTAAAAGACTTCGGACGCCATATTGAGTTTCGCGCGCAAGGCCTCCAGCTCCTCCTTGATCCAGCTCATGCCGATCTCCGCGAGCCAGGCATCGATGACTTCCTCCATCATCGGCGCCTCGGCGACCATCCGGCTCCACATAGCGGTCAGGATCTTGAACTGATCGTCCTTAATCTTGCGCTTCTGATCGACCTTTTCCGCCTCCGCGATGGCTTTGGAAAGATTCGAGCTGTCGTCCTGGTCGAAGACGAAACACTCGTCTGCAGCGAAACTCGCGACATCTTCGCATGATCGCCGCAAAAAACAGGGGATTTCCGCCGCGGAGTACAACATACTCATAGCGATTCCGCTCCTTAATCTGTCGAAGATTCTCCCCCTTACCCGCTGTTGGGGCACATTGCGGACTTTGGGCGTACCGCCGAGCTTACCGTCTTCCGGCCTTTCGTAAACCAGCAGGAGCGATGTCAGCGGGCTGACGAGCTGATAATCGAGGGCGATTTTCAGCTTTTCCTTTTTGCCCGCCGCGTCATCCATTTTCGCGCGCATGGCCGCGCGAACGAGGGACTCGTTGGCGGTTTCCTCGACGACGGAGCAGACCGATTCATGGCGGACGCCGTCGATTTGCCATTTCAGAACGGGGGGCTCGGCCGGATATTCCTTGAGGGTCGCGAAAGCCGTGACAGTTTCGCCGTCATAGACGCTTTTGGGAGCGCGCGAATGCCAGGACGGCTTTTCATGCCAGTCTATGTCGATGCGAGTCGCTATGCCTCCTCTCATCCTCTGGGCCATCCGCGCTATGGCCTCGGCGATATTTTCCGATTCGGAAACAAACTCGCAAGCTCCGCCGGTCTCGATAGCAAGCTTGCGCAACAGATTTTCGCGCGGAGCCTCGCCCACGCCTATGGCGAAAACCCTGTGCCCGGATCTCTTCGCCGATTCGATTATCGCGCTTACATCCCACACGTCCCCGTCGGTAATGAGCAGGACTCCGGTCGGCACATCCTTCTTGTCGCCTATCTTGAAAGTCGCTTCGAGGGCGGAGTTCATTTCCGTGCCGCCGAGATTGGCGTCAGTATCCGCTATGGCCTTCTCAAATATTTTTCGCGTTTTTTCGTCCCAGGGCGAAAGCGTCCGGATTTCATGCTTTACCGAGGAGCCAAAGCGCATGTACGAGATATAATCGCGGGGATCGAGCAAGGATACTATTTTAACAAGTCCCCTTTTCGCCCGCGCGATTCTGCCGCCGCCCATAGAGCCGGAACAGTCTACGAGAATCTTAATGCCTATAGGCGTATTGGCTTCTTCCGGAAACACGGGCGAAAAGCTCGCGGCCGCGATCCAGTCGTCGCCGTCCTTATGGCAAAGGCAGGACGAGGGATTGGCCGGAGCGTTCATGAGCAGGACGAAATCGCGATCCATTGTCGCGCCGTCTCCCAGCTTGACGCGCGCTACTTCACCCTCGCGCTCGACGACTATGGAATAGGTGGGGGAACTGATGGCGCCCCGGGCCAGCTCGCCCATAATTTTCAGATTGACCGAAAGGGGATAGGAAGCGGCCGCGTCCGTTACGACCTTTTCATGGGGTTGCAATCCTCCCTGACCGCGCTGATCGCCGTAATAATCATCGATGACCGTAGGGATGGTAAGCCTGACCTTCCCCCTGACATAGCGCAGAGCCTGGCAACAGCGAATGTTAATGACTACGCTTTCCCCGGCGGCGATATTGCCGAGATTCGCCGTAAAGAGGCCGTCGCCGGATTCCTGGACCATGATGGCTGAATCGCCCTTGCTCACGGCCTCTTCGTACTTTGTCTCCGCTTCCTGTTTTTCGATGACCACGCCGGTAAGCTCGCGGTCGCCTACGCGGGCGTCCATGCCCAGCAGGACAGTCTGAAAGCCTGTCGGAAATGTGTAGATTATTTCCAGATTTTCGGCGGTCTCATTCTTGTATTCCTGCGTGATGGTTGAGGTAAAGAAAATCCCCTGAACCTCGCCGGAAACGCCGACTGCCTTGAGGGAAATTTTCTCGCCGCTTTCGGTTGTCATCGATCCCATGGGATAGGGTTCTTCATAGATTTTTTCTTCTGCAGCCACAGTCGCGCTCCTTCGTAAGAATTTTCAGCGTGGCTCCTCCGCGCCCGCCGCGCGGTTTGCCTTTCGCTTAAGAGGGGAAATAGGAACGCGCCGTTTCATATTACGGAAAGTAGAAAAAAATAAAAAAATTAATTTAATTTTTGATACATAATAAAACATTTTAGTCAGGTAT
>CAMWPE010000258.1 GCA_947176055.1 uncultured Desulfovibrio sp. | reverse complement strand
CCGCGAAGATTCTCAACGGCGTAGAAGAGTAAATGGCGTCCGGAGATAAAGAGGGAGTCGCGCCGGAAAGAAAGTCCCGGGGCGGCTCCTCCCGGAAGAAAAACAGCGGAGACGGCCAGGAAGAATTGCTCCGCCGCGTTCCTCCGCATAGCGTCGATGCGGAGCTCGCCGTGCTCGGCGGCTTGCTCACGCGGCCAGACCTGATGAACTCCCTGGCCGATTCCCTGTCGCCGGAAGATTTCTACGCGCCGGCGCATCAGCTTATTTACCGCGCTTTCGTCGAGCTTTACTCCAAATCCGCCCCTATCGATCTCGTCACAACAGCCGAGAAACTCAATTCGATGGGCCAGCTTGAGCAAGCCGGCGGGGCCGTCTATTTAAGCCAATTGGCCCAGGCGGTGGTAACCGGAGCGAACGCCGAGTATTACGCCAGGCTGGTGAAGGACAAAGCCCTGCAACGCGCGCTCATCTCGACTTGCGCTTCCATAATCGGCGACTGTTTCGATTCTTCGGGGGAAGTCGACGATTTGCTGGACAAATCGGAGCAGGCGGTGTTCGCCGTGGGCAGGCGCAATTCGCGCCAGGATTTTAGCCGCGGCGGCGAGCTGGTGGACAAGGTTTTTGACAATCTTTCCAGGCTTGCCGCGGAACGCAACCAGATAACAGGAGTAACCACAGGTTACGAGAGACTGGATTATCTCACGGCCGGACTGCAAAGATCGGATCTCGTCATTGTCGCGGCGCGTCCCAGCATGGGCAAGACAGCTCTCGCGCTATGTCTGGCCCTGAACGCCGCGATCAAGCAGGACACGCCGGTCGCCATTTTTTCCCTGGAGATGAGCAAGGAACAGCTCATGCAAAGAATGCTCGCCATCCGGGGCAAAGTCGATTTGCAACGTATCCGCCGACCCTCGCAACTGCAAGACGAGGACTGGTCAAAATTATACGAAGCCGCCGATCAGATATCGCGGGCTCCCATTTTCATCGCCGAAACAAACAATATGTCGACAATGGAGTTGCGGGCAATGGCCCGGCGGCTCAAGGCCGAGAGCGACCTGGGCCTGATCATCGTCGATTATCTGCAATTAATGCGCTCCAGCCGCAGAACCGATTCCCGGGAGCTGGAAATATCCGATATCTCCCGTTCGCTTAAAAGTTTGGCCAAGGAGCTGGATGTTCCCGTAGTCGCCCTCTCGCAGTTAAACAGGGCTGTGGAGAAGCGAGACGACCGGCGCCCGGCGCTCTCCGATTTGCGCGAATCGGGCGCTATCGAGCAAGACGCCGACGTTATCATGTTCGTCTATCGGCAGGACGTTTATGATCATCCGAATCCCAAGGATCGACCGGAACAGGGCGTGGCCGAAATTATCATCGGCAAGCAACGCAACGGCCCAGTCGGCGTGGCCGAGCTTGTCTATCTTTCTCCCTTCACCGCCTTTGAAACCAAGGCTCCGGACTATATTCCAGTCCCGTCGGAAAATATCGCCTGAATCTCCGGCGTTCTATTTTTTCAGCCACTCCAGGCGCCGCGCTTCAAACTCTTCCGTATCCGGCCAGGGCCGCGAGTAAAACCCGGCTTCATCCCTTTGCCTGGCCGCTTCGGCCAGAATAATGGCCGCGGCCACCGACACGTTAAAACTCTGGATCATCCCCCGCATAGGGATGTATAATTCTCCGTCCGCCTTATCGATCAACTCCCGCTCCGCCCCCGAATGTTCGTTGCCGAGAATTATCGCCGTGGGCTCAAGAAAATTCCAGCTTCCCAAAGGTTTCGCTTCCGGCGAAAAAGACGTGGCAAGAACCCGCATCCCTTCGCGGCGCAAATCGTCGAAAAGCGTCTCGATATCGTCATGACGCGAGCTTTCGACCCACTTTCGCGCCGAGCCGGAACTCTTTTCGTTCAAACGCGGGAAAGGCTCTCTGGTATAAAACAGTCTTACGCGGGAAACCCCGAACGCGTCGCAGGAGCGGTAGATTGCGGACACGTTATGCGGATCATGAATATTGGCCAGAACGAGAGTCAGATCGTCCTGTCGCTGGCGCAGGACCTCCCGGATTCGCTCCTCCCTTTCCGGAGTTCTAGAGCCCGTCGTTTCCCCGCGCCTCATTTATTCTTTCCTCTTTTCATACAACGCTTTTTACAGCAAAAACTTTTGTAAGCAAGCGCATTGCAAACAAAGCGATTTTGGACTACTAAATAAAGAAAAATACGTTTTGAGGAGAGCCTCATGTCCAAAATTCCCTTCCTGCGCGGCTCGATTCTGGCGCTGGCGCTCTGTCTCTGTCTCCCCGATTTTCTTCTGGCGTCAGAGGGCCATCCGTCTATTCCGGGGGCCGAACTTTCCGCGGTATGGGTGATCCCCTTCGCTTGCATGCTTCTCTCCATCGCCATCATGCCCCTGACCGTGCCCCACTTCTGGGAACATCATTTCGGCAAAATCGCCGTTTTCTGGGGCGTGGCTTTCCTTATTCCCTGCTGGATCGTATACGGATTCGGCACGGCCCTTTACGAAGGGTTGCATATCATTATCCTCGATTACATTCCTTTTATAGTGTTGCTCTTCGCGCTGTTCACGGTGGCAGGCGGAGTGCGCCTTACCGGAACGCTGGTCGGCGGTCCTGTCGTAAACACGGGTATCCTGGCGGTAGGCGCTATCCTGGCGAGCTGGATGGGAACCACCGGCGCGGCCATGCTCCTGATTCGCCCTCTCCTGAAAGCCAACGCTCATAGACGCTATCGCGTTCATTCTGTAGTGTTTTTTATCTTCCTGGTAGCCAATATCGGCGGCTCCCTCACTCCCCTCGGCGACCCGCCCCTGTTTCTGGGCTTCTTGAAAGGCGTGAGCTTTTTCTGGACCACGACCCATCTTTTCCTGAAAACATTGTGTCTCTCCCTGGCTCTCCTGGCGGTCTTCTTTATTCTCGATTCGATCCTCTACGCGAAAGAAGGAAAACCTCTGCCGCCTCATGACGAAAAGGCGCCCGAAGAAAAAATCGGTATCGAAGGCGTCATAAACTTTGTATTCCTCGCCGGCGTCGTCGCCGTTGTGCTCCTCTCCGGAATCCTGAATTTAGGCG
>CAMWPE010000257.1 GCA_947176055.1 uncultured Desulfovibrio sp. | reverse complement strand
CCGGCGCGCTGAAACGAGAGCCAGGGGACAACGCCGTAATTGTGGATGCTCTATAAGCCGACTTTACAGGAGACCTGGAGAGTCGCGAAGATTTTGTTATCCTGAACGAGGAGCTGGGAAAAAAGTATAAAAGGGCCTATCCGCAGTATCCTCCCATGGCGGCTTTTTTATCCGGAAAATCCTACGCGCCCTACGATCTGGACGATTCCGGCGTCGCGATAAGCTCGTCGCAATATTTCTACGAGGACAAAGAGCGTTATATAATCGTAGCCGGCGACTGGGGAACACTGACCGGCCAATTCGACATAACTTATCTTTCGAAACCCTGGGCCGCGTCGCATATCGTGTCCGAAGCCGCCTTGATCGCGCGCCTGACGGACGCGAACTCCTATGCCTCCGGTCTGGTTATCCTGCCGGAAGACGCGTCGCTGGCGCAAGTTTTGCGGGCCATAGGCGATCGCGAGCTTGCCTGGGAGCGAAAAGCCGGCGATTATTATTACTTTTTCGGAGAATACGCCGGCGAATCGTCCGATTGCGTCCTTGTCGACCTGACTCCGGCAAACGCGGCCTTCGCCGTTACAGTCCAGTATCAGGAAGGAGAAGGCTTAAATACTTTCGAGGAAGATCTCCTGAAAAAGCTGGAAAAGAAATACAAGAAATTGAAAGACACACCCGGAGAAGTCATTAATTTCATAGGCTATTCGACCAGCTTCGACACGGATTTCGAAACCGCGGAAAATTATATTCATTTCGGCTTTGCTCCCCATTTCGCCACCCAGCATGAACTTACGATTATAAATAAAAAAGAGCTGGCGAAATACGCGAAAGTCGCGGCGGAAGCGGAAAAAATCGACAAAGAGAAAAGAAAGGAGCGGGACATGGAAGTCCGCGAGGAGAGCTCGAAATTTTAATCGTCGCCGGCGTCCGTTTCGCGGGGATTCCCGGCGCGGAATAAAAAAGGCGCGTCCGCGCGGCGCGCCTATCGCTATCAATAAAAGTAGTTAAAAAAGAGAGCTATTCTCCCGCAGGCTTAAAATCCTGTTTAACCGCGTTTCGCGATCAACGAGCCAACGTTAGCGTTTTAGGGAGATTGTCTAAAATTTCTTAAATAATTTGCCTGATTATTTTTGGTTGGCCGCGACAAGAGGCGCAAAAACGCCGCGGCGGAGCCGGACGCGGGGCGACCGTTATGACTGTCGCGCGGGACGCATTATTTTTAATCCGTCAAGATTTTTACTATAAAATCTTCCTTGTTCGCGTCGAGGGTAACCGCGTATTCGAAGGGCCCCTCCTTTTCCATGCCGTCGTATTTGATCTTCGCCGTAGCCCTGCACAGATTCTCGTCCGGAGCGGAGCTTTCAGTCGCGATTTCGTCCAGACTCGCCAGCTCGATGCCGTTGCTTTTCACTATGTCCCCAATGAGTTCCCGCACCCTGGCGTCGTCGCAGGCCGGGACAGCCGGGGACTCGTTCGAAGAACATCCAACCGCGAATATCAGGCTAGCCATCGCCGCCGCGACCCGGATGAATCTCATTCCCAACTCCTTTTTCCGCGGATAAAAAATTAATGCGCTTTCGGAGATCCTATAACATTAAACGGAAAAATAGAAATTAACGCGGGGATCGTCCGCCAAATTATTTGCCCATCGCTTTCATAAACTCGTCGTTGGATTTCGTAGGCCGCATCTTGTCCAACAAAAACTCCATGCTGTCCAGGGGGGCCATCGGCGCGAGGATCTTGCGCAGGATCCAGACGCGATTCAGCACGTCCTCGGAGAGCAGCAAATCCTCCTTGCGTGTGCCGGTCCGGTTGATATCGATGGCCGGGAAGACCCGTTTTTCGGAAAGATGTCTGTCCAGATAGATCTCCATATTGCCCGTGCCCTTGAATTCCTCAAAAATTACCTCGTCCATGCGGGAGCCGGTGTCGATCAGGGCAGTGGCGATGATAGTCAGGCTTCCGCCTTCCTCCACATTGCGGGCGGCGCCAAAAAAACGCTTGGGTCTTTGCAGGGCGTTGGCGTCCAGGCCGCCGGACAGCACGCGGCCCGAAGACGGCGTGACCGCGTTGTAAGCCCTGCCCAGGCGCGTGATGGAATCGAGCAGAATGACCACGTCGCGTTTGCGCTCCACGAGCCTCTTGGCTTTTTCCAGCACCATCTCGCATACCTGCACATGCCTTTGCGGCGGCTCGTCAAACGTGGAGCTGATCACTTCCGCATGCCGCACCGTGCGCTCCATGTCCGTAACTTCTTCCGGACGCTCGTCGATGAGCAGGATGATTAAATATACATTGGGATTGTTGGCTGTTATGGCGTTTGCCAGGGATTGCAAGAGGATGGTCTTGCCCGTGCGCGGCGGAGCTACGATCAGACCGCGCTGACCGCAACCGATGGGAGCCATGAGATCTATTACCCGATTGGAGAGATTCTTGTCGCCGTTCTCCATTATAAGTTGCTGATCCGGGTAAATTGGCGTCAGATTGTCAAAAAGCACAAGATTTTTCGCGTTTTCCGGCGCCTCGTAACCAATTTCCGTAACTTTCAAGAGCGCGAAATATCGCTCCCCTTCCTTGGGCGGCCGGATCTGGCCGGACACGATGTCGCCCTTGCGCAATGAAAATCTCCTGATTTGCGAAGGAGACACATAAATGTCGTCCGGCCCCGGCATATAGTTGCTCAAGGGGGAACGCAAGAATCCGAAACCGTCCGGCAATATTTCCAGCACCCCGTCTCCGTAAATGGCGCCGTTTTGAATGGAACAGGCCGAAAGGAGGGCGAAAATCAGCTCCTGCTTGCGCATCGAGCTGGCGTTCTCGATTTCGTACTGCTCCGCTAGATCCATCAATTCCTGCATGCTTCTTGTTTTCAGATCGGTCAGATTCAGATTGCTTTCGTTGAGGAGAGGAGCGGATGTTTTTTTCTTACGCATGGGCTACCATTTGGAAATGCTGGGTTGAAGAAAAGAGCGGGGACGAAGACCGCGGGAAACAAGAGGACGCCGATGGGAGAGGCCTGTCGCTAAAAATATTAAACGCGTATAATTTTTTTCGAAAAGGCGAAAACGTCATGGCGATAGGACGGGTCTTGACG
>CAMWPE010000256.1 GCA_947176055.1 uncultured Desulfovibrio sp. | reverse complement strand
CTTTTGCAGCTCCGGAACCACCTTCTCCTGATATATCTTTTCAAGGCGTGTCATAGCTCACCTTATTCCATCACTTCATTGCATTTTTTGCAGAAGCGGACTTTTTTGCGCTTTCCGTCGGTCTCGATGTATCTGTATCCTATGCGCGTGGGTTTATGGCAAGCGGGGCATACTACCATCACATTGGAAATATGAATGGGCATCTCCTTCTCGATAATCCCGCCGGGCTGACGCGCGTAAGGATTCGGCCGCATATGCCGCTTTACTATATTGGTCTTTTCCACCAGTACCCGATCATGCTTGCGGATGATTTTTAATACCTTTCTGGGCACATTCTTGTCTTTGTCCTTGCCGGCGATTACCATGACATTGTCGCCGACGCGGATCCGGAATTTATTCATTTTATATCTCCTGACCGGACCATGAACGATTGATTATCTCCCTGACAAAGCCTCCGTTTCGCGAACTCGCGCTCGCGGATACGGACAAACCTTGTCCCGCTTCCGTCGCGCCTATTATAAGACTTCCGGAGCCAGGGAAATAATTTTTGTGAAATTCTGGCCGCGCAACTCTCTTGCCACCGGCCCAAAAATACGCGTGCCCACAGGCTCGCCCTGATTATTCAAAAGCACGGCGGCGTTGCCGTCAAATTTAATATAGCTGCCGTCCGGCCGGCGCACTTCTTTGGCGGTCCGGACAATAACGGCTTTCATCACGTCGCCCTTTTTCACTTTGCTATGCGGCATGGCTTCCTTCACGGAAACCATGATCACGTCGCCCAGAGAAGCGTATCTGCGATGGGAGCCTCCGAGAACCTTGATGCAGGATACCTTTTTCGCCCCGGAATTATCGGCGACCTGCAGATTGGATTCCACCTGAATCATGATTCTCTCCTAGACGGCTTTTTCGATAACGGAAACCAGATGCCAGCGCTTGTTTTTGGACATGGGTCTGTATTCCACTATCTTTACGGTGTCGCCCATACCGCATTCGTTGTTAGGGTCATGGGCCGTGAATTTCTTGCGCCTTCTCACATATTTTTTCAGGAGCGGATGTTTGACCAGGGTCTCGACGCGCACGACGATTGTCTTGTCGTTCTTGTCGCTGACCACAACACCCGTGAGAGTCCTGCCCTTGCGATTTTCCATTGCCGCCATTTTACACCCTCCGCAACTTTTCATTCATTACGGTTTGTATGCGGGCGATTTCCCTGCGCATGGTTTTAAGGGAGGCCGTGTCGGAAAGGGCGGCGGTCGCGTGCTTGAAACGCGCCCGCATCAATTCGTCCTCGCTTTCCATAAGCTTCTTGATAAGCTCGTCCATCCCCATGGCGCGCAAGGCGCCGATTTTATCTTTATGACTTGTTTTCTTTTTGGGAGATGCCATCAGAAATTCTCCCTTTCCACAATAATGGTTTTAATGGGCAATTTATGCGCCGCGCGGGTCAACGCTTCCCGCGCCAGCTCCTGGCTGACGCCCCTGATTTCGTAGAGAACGCGACCGGGTTTAACCGGAGCGGCCCAACCTACGGGCGCGCCCTTACCCGATCCCTGTCGGGTTTCCAACGGTTTCGCGGTTACCGGACGATCAGGAAAGATCCTGATCCAGACCTTGCCGCCGCGCTTGATGTGACGCATCATCGCGATGCGGGCGGCTTCGATCTGCTGACTAGATAAATGTCCGTGCTCCGTCGCTTTCAAACCTATGTCGCCGAAAGCCAACGTCGCGCCGCGGGTGGCCAATCCCCGCAAACGCCCTTTTTGCCATTTGCGAAATTTGCTCTTTTTAGGCGCAAGCATTATTGATCCACCTCTTTGTCAAGTATTTCGCCCTTATAAACCCAAACCTTTACGCCTATGATGCCATAGGTTGTGCGCGCTTCGGCAAATCCGAATTCGATGTTCGCGCGCAATGTCTGCAAAGGCACGCGCCCGTCCCTGTACCACTCCGTGCGGGCGATTTCGGCTCCGGCCAGCCTTCCGGCGCAAGTTACCTTGATACCCTCCGCCCCCACCTTGCGAGCCATGGAAACGGTTCTTTTCATCGCGCGCCGGAAAGCCACGCGCCGTTCAAGCTGCTGGGCGATATTTTCGGCGATCAATTGCGCGTCGATCTCCGGACGCCGGATTTCGTTTACTTCGAGGGCGAACTCGCGTCCGAATTTCTTTTTCAGATCCGCGCGCATCTTTTCAATTTCCACGCCTTTTTTACCGATCACTATTCCTGGCCGCGACGTGGAAAGAATCAGGCGCACTTTGCCGCCGGCCCTTTCGATTTCTATCCTGGAAAGACCCGCGTGATAGAGCAGTTTCTTGATATGATTCCGGATCTTGTTGTCTTCGTAAACGAAAGCGGGATATTCCTTTTTGCTGAACCAGCGGGACTGCCAATTCTTGTTGTATCCCAGCCGGAAACCAAACGGATGAACTTTTTGACCCATATCTCTAATCCTCGCCTTCGGAAAGTATTACGGTAATATGGCTGGTGCGTTTGCGGATCTTTCCCGCGCGACCCTGGGCCCGGGGCATGAAACGCTTCCACGCCGGGCCTTCGTTGACCATGACTTCCTTGACCAGCAAGGCGTCGGGATCCACCCCGCCCAGCTGGGAGGCGTTGGCGAGAGCGCTTTTTACCGTGTCATAAATTATCCGCGCGGGTTTGTTGGGAGTAAAGCGAAGCAGATTCATCGCTTCCTCCACGCCCAGACCCTGCACATTGCGGGCTACCAACCGCGCTTTGCGCGGCGAAACCCTCTGATATCTGGCTATTGCTCTGGATTCCATATTCGCATCCTATTTCCTGGCCGCTGTTTTCGCTTTCTTGTCCGCGGCGTGCCCGTGGAACACGCGGGTAGGCGAAAATTCGCCAAGCTTATGTCCGACCATGTTTTCGGTAACGAACACCGGCACAAATTTTTTTCCGTTATGCACCGCGAAAGTAAGGCCAACCATTTCGGGCAGGATTGTGGAGCGGCGCGACCAGGTTTTGACAACGCGCCTGTCGTTGTTCGCTACGGCCGCCTCCACCTTTTTCTGGAGATGCTCGTCAATAAAAGGACCTTTTTTTAATGATCTGGGCATATTCTCTCCTATTTC
>CAMWPE010000255.1 GCA_947176055.1 uncultured Desulfovibrio sp. | reverse complement strand
GGCCGCCTTATCCGGAGGCGACTGCGCGAAGACGGTGGAACTGGCCCGGCAATTTCTTAAATCAGGAGCGGATATCGGCTTCTTTATCAAGGAACTCGCGTCCCGTCTGCGATCCTTGTTTCTCTTTGGGCAGGCGGGGGATAAAATTCTTCCCGCGCTTTCCCTCCCTCCGGACGAAGTCGCTTTTCTCAAAAAAACTACTCCGCTCTTCGATGTACGGCGCTCGCACGCCTCCTGGCAAATGACCCTGGAAAATCAACGAAGCGTTTCGCAGAATCCGGATCCCGGCTCGGCGCTGGAATTGTTGCTTGTGAATCTAGCCTTATTGCCTCAACTTCTGCCCATAGGCGATTCCCGCGCGAGCGGACCGGTCGCCGCCCCGCCGCGCCATGGCGAGCCGTCGAAGATCTCGCCGCGAACCGCAGCTTCCCCCGCGCGGCCTGAAACAGAACCGGCGGGCGGTTCTCCGGAGGAAGTCGTCGACGAGGGATCCGCTCGCGATCTCTCATGGGATGGCTTTCGCGAATTTTGCGAATTGGAGTCGAAGGAAGGCCGGAGCGCGCCTCCGCGCGAGCTTCTGTGCCAACTAAAGGCCGACTGGAACGGCGACAAGCTCGAGTTGCGGTCGCGAGCGAATTTTTTATGGGACAAGCTCCAGGCCTGTATGCCCTCCCTTCGCGAAAATTTAAAAAAATATTGCGGCGGCGATCCGCCGGAAATCCAGGCCGTAAGTCCGCGACCCGCGCTGTCGCGGGAAGAATTAAAAAACATGGCTATCCAGGATCCTGAAATTCAACTCGTCGAGCGGACGCTGGGAGCCACGGTGGTCGAGTGCCAGCCTAAAACTACGGAATAAAGCCGCGTCCATGCTCGCGGAAAATTTTCCCTAAAGAGGAGATTGAAATGCCGAATATGAACGAATTATTGCGCCAGGCGCAGGTCATGCAAAACAAGCTGGCCAAACTGCAACAGGAGATGGCCGAAAAGACCTACGAGGCGGCCAGCGGCGGCGGAATGGTCAAGGCGACCGTTTCTGGCAAGCAGGAATTAAAAAAACTGGAGATTGATCCCCAGGCTATAAACGACATCGAGATGCTCGAAGATCTCATCGTGGCGGCGGTAAACGAGGCCATTCGCGTGTCGCGGGAAAACATGGAAAGGGAAATGAACGCCCTCACCGGCGGCATAAAACTGCCCGGCGTATTTTAATCAATGAACGAGCGTCTGCCGGAGCCTCTCCGCGTCCTGACGGAACAACTGGGAAAATTGCCCGGCCTCGGCCCCAAATCCGCCCTTCGCGTCGCTATGACCATGCTTAAATGGCCGGAATCGGAAACGCGGCGTTTGGGCGAATCCATATACAGGCTCCGCGACCAGCTCTGTTTTTGCGAAAGATGCGGAGGTCTGGCCGCGGCCAGTCCGTGTCCCCTCTGTTCGGATCTCTCCCGCGGCCGGGACGAGCTCTGCCTGGTTTCGGAATGGGACGCTTTGCTCGCGCTGGAGGATGGCGGTTTCTTTCGCGGCCAATACATGATTCTTGGCGGTTTGCTGATGCCCTTGCAAAATATGGATTCCCAGTCCCTGGAACTGGACAGATTATCCGCCAGACTGGCCGAAGGCGAAATCCGCGAATTGATACTTGCCCTTGGCTCCACTCTGGAAGCGGAAAACACGGCTTCCTTTGTAAAACAGTTCGTAGGGAGGAGGTTTCCCCAGGTCCGCGTCACCCGCCTGGCCCAGGGGATTCCCCTGGGCGCGGAGATAAAGCATATGGACAAGGAAACCTTGCGCCAGTCTTTAAAATACCGGCAGGAGCTATAGAAGAGGTCCGGATTATAATAACAGGCCAATTTTCGCGCGTGTTTATTTAACCAAAATTTTGCCATGTCGCTAGGCGACCATCAAATACTTTGAATTGAATAAAAATTTTTTAAAGTAAGGGTACTTTCGTTCCTGAATTCTCATGAAGAGCCAACCGGGTTGGCCGGAAATAGCTTCTCCTATTTAAGCTTATAAAAGTCAATGTTTTCCCTTAAAATCCGGTAGTCGTATAATAAGACTTGCTAAAAATCCTTCCATAACTGCCAAGTAGACGAGCCTCGCGGTAATTAAACGGCGGAACCTGTCGCGCGAATCCGCCATGACATGGCGCGGTTTTCCTATCCAGTTGACCGGAGAGCCTCGAAAGTATTTAAATAAAAACTCCCGGAACCATCCGGGAATAATAAATTTGACGCCTTGTTTTCCGCTTTAATTATGCTCCAGTTCGTAAATGGCTACAAATGGCTCCGCGCCGTTGGCTTTCTGGCTTTTTGTATTTACGTCTTCGTCGTCTTCCTCCTCAAAAACAAGATCCCTGGCAACGCGTTTTTTCTCGTGTCCGTTCACAGCTTCGGCGACAATTTTAGAGACGCCGCTCTTGTCGCCTTCCGAAGCGAGTTTGACGGCTTTCTCCAGATTGTCGAGCGGGGATGGCGATAAAATTGCCACCAAAGTCTCCGCGCCTTTATTGTCGTCAAATTTCCACGCGCCTTTAAAAGGCGCAGTGTATTACTTATTTTTTTTGAACAGAGTTGTCCATGCCGGTTTTCCGGGTCGGAAAAAGGACTTGATATTCGCCGGACGCGCCTTTGGCTAGCCAGTAAATATGACCGTCCCTGTTTGTCGTAAAAATCAGCCGCGCTTTGTCTCCGGATTTGAATTCTTCTGTTGGCAATACCCGGCTGGTTTTGCCATCCCGGGTTAATTCCAACTGTCGTCTTCATGGAGATCGCTTCGCCATTTACGCCATTCGCGGCGGAATCGGCGAGTTCGGGAGTTTGGTCTTCATCCTCAAACACAAGATCCCTTGTCGCGCGTTTTTGTTCGGTCTGGCCCGGCTCCGCCTTCGCCGTTTGAACAGGCTGCCGAGCAATATTAACCTTTTCCGGAGCGCTTACAGCTACGGACATGTTGGGCGCGCCCGTCGCGTAGGTTGGCGCGTTGGACGAAAAATCGTAGCGCGCGAAAGACGGCTCGTAGGTTTGCTTCAATCTGACCCCATACGGCGTGTTGTATACAATATAGGTGTTGTATCGCGTAAGACGCATGCGGGGAAAAATATGGGTATAGCCGTTGGCCCAGCCAAGCTGAATGTTCCAGAATTTTTGCTCGCCGTAGAGGCTATCTCATAATTAAAATGGGCTAATTTTTAGATTTTTTCTGGACAAATT
>CAMWPE010000254.1 GCA_947176055.1 uncultured Desulfovibrio sp. | reverse complement strand
GCTCATTTTTTGAGCGTAAGATTAAATTTAAAAAATTTCCAGAATTATGGAATGATTTCTAAAAATACCCCTGCCGCGCGTCCGGAGTATGCTTCGCGCGGCGCGGAGCGGCGATTTTGCCAGGCGAAAGCTCCCTCAAAATTTAGTCGCAAGGAAAAGGCCGGGCGGCCGCGCGAAATGTCGCGCGAGAGCCAATCCCGCTATTGGCGCCTATCCCTGTATTCCCGCGCCGCGGCGACGAAATTCCTCGCCCAGCAAGGAACGGCCGGAGCGAAGATATGCGCGAAAGCCGCCCAGACATTATTTTTTATAAGTCCGTCGAAATTTTTGCCGTCTATCGCGCCTAAACCCATTCCGCGAGCAAGGGTCAATCCGGCGGCGGTCAATTCGGCTCCGCCTTGCCGCGCCGAATAATGAAACTCGTGTCCGCGCAAGATCAGGCCTTTTGGGAAAAAAGGATTTTCCGCCGCGACCTGGCCCTGGATATAGCCAAGGCCTTGAGGCCGGGGGCGCCAGACGATCCTTTCCGGAAACACTCCAGCCATATCGTAGCTTTTTCCGTCTTTTTCCAGACTTTCGCAAAGGGCTATCAGACCGCCGCATTCGGCGTAAACGGGCATGCCCTCCGCGGCGAAACGACGAAGGGTCGCCAGTCTGGGCGAGACGGCGATCTCCTCCGCGAAATCTTCCGGGAAACCTCCTCCCATATAGAGACCGGAAATATTATCCCAGTCCGGCGAATCATCCAGCAGGGACAGTGGGATCAGCTCCGCGCCGCTCCGCTCAAGAGCGGCGAGATTTTCCTGATAATAAAACCAGAATGCGGCGTCGCGAACATAACCTATCGCGACCCGTTCCCGCGGTTGATCGGGCCTCTCTATCTCCTCCGGAACCACGACGGGAGGGGTCGCGGAAGCGTCGGCGATTACGCCGTCCAGATCGCAGTTTTCGCCGATTAACCTTGCCGCGCGTTCGATAAACGCTTCCGCCTCCTCGCGGCGATCCCCCCGCCGGGTCAGGCCCATATGCCTCTCCGGCAGAAAGAGCGCGTCGCTTCTGGGGAGGATGCCAAGAATTTTGAGCGGACAGGAGGCTTCGATGGACTGGATCAAGGCCGCCTCATGCCGGGCGCTCGCCACGCGATTCAGGACTACGCCGCAAAAAGTCAGCCCGTCCTCAAACCCGATTAAACCTTTTAAAACAGCGGCCATGGTGCGCGCGGTTTTCGCGCAGTCGACGCAAAGCAGGATCGGCGCGGTCAGCGTCCTGGCCAGTTCCGCCGTGGAATAGGAACCGTTCACATCCGCGCCGTCGTACAAGCCGCGATTGCCCTCGATGAGGGCGAAATCGAATCCTTTCGCGCTTTCGATAAACAAGCGGACGATATCCGGCGGCGACGCGAAATATAGATCGAGATTTGACGCGGGCGAGCCGCAAGCCTGGGATAGCCAGGCGGCGTCGATGTAATCGGGACCCTTTTTAAACGCCTTTACAGCTAATCCCCGTTCGCGCAGTTTGCGGCCCAGACCTAGCGACAGAAGCGTTTTGCCGCCGCTTCCATGGGCGGAGGAGACGCAGATCCTCGGCAATGAGACGGGCGTGGACGCGACGGACGGGGGCATTATATTTAGCTCAATGCTTGAAAGAGCGCTGTCCTGTAAAGGCCATGGCTACTTGCGGAACCGCCTCGTCGCAAGCGATAATCGAATCGGCGTCGCGCAGGGAGCCGCCGGGATGCGCGATCGCCCTTACGCCTTCGGCTATCGCTATATCTACGGCGTCCCGGAATGGGAAAAAACCGTCGGAGACCATGACGGATCCGGGAAGTCCCCCGCGCCTGGAATCCGTTTCGGCTTCTATTTCCGCCAGAGAATTTTTCAGCGCCTCGTCTTCCGCGCTGGCCCGGCGCAGTTCGTAAAGGCTCATGCCGTAACGATCGAAGGCCAGATTATCGGCGAATTTTATATAAGCCTTGCGAACGGCGAGTTCGACCACCCCTACCCGGTCCTGCTCGCCGGCGCCGATAGCGACTGTCGCGCCGTCGCGGGCGAAAATCGCGGAATTGGACGCGACGCCGGCTTCGACGGCCCAGGCGAAGCGCAAATCGTCCAGCTCTTTCGCGTCGGGATAACGAGCGACAACTTCGACGCCGTCGGCCGTTTTCGCCGTCGCCGGGATAAAATCCGTATTCTCAAGGATGCGGTTAACGAAGGATTTTTGCGCAATAAGGCCGCCGTCGGAAAGGCTTTTGATATCGAGGAAGGAGGTCTTCGCCAGATTGGCGAGTTTCGCGAGACCCGGCAATTCAAGGATACGGAGATTTTTCCGGGCCGAGAGGATGGCCAAAGCTCCCTCCTCGTAGGCTGGCGCCGCGACTACCTCGAAATAACTGGCCGACAAAAACAGGGCCGCTTCCCGCGAAAGGGGGAGGTTCGTCGTCAGGACGCCGCCGAAAGCGGCAATGCGATCGCAATAAAAAGCCCTCTTCACAGCCTCCAGAGGATCGTCATTCCAGGCCGCGCCGCAGGGATTGTTATGCTTCAGGATGACGGCCGCGGGCTTGTCGCTCAAATATTGCAAAATATTCGCGCCGTTATCGACGTCCGTCAGGTTGGTCTTGCCGGGATGCTTGCCGCTTTGCAGGATTTGGCCGTCTTCCAGGGCGGAGACTACGGCGTCCCCCGGCGAGCGCCCTTTAAAGCCGGGAGCGCCCGCTTCCCCATCGACAAGCTGATACAGCGCGGCCGGCTGATCCGGATTTTCGCCGTAGCGAAGACCGCGCGTTTCGCCCCCGATACGCCAGGCGCGCTTTTTATAAACAAGCTTTTCGTCCCCCAGAATTATGGTCAACGTTTCCGGAAAATTTTCGGAAACAATGCCGGAATACATCGCTTTCAACTGGCTCATTTTCCCTCCCCGCCCGTTGCTTCGCCGTCGGCGAAGCTCTTTTCTCCGCGACCGTATCCTTGCTAGCATTAAAAAGTCCGCGGCGCCATAGCGGGCTTGCGGTCATTCGCTGGATCTCTTGCTTTTTAGGGCAACTTCGGGCTAAATAAGCGGAAATATTTTAGTCGTCCGGAAAAAAAGGTTTTGACGAATGCTGGTTCGTCAATGGCGACGCCCGCTTTCCGGTCGACGTCGACCCGGGAGGTTTTCATGTCCGTAGCTTTTCTGGCATTGCTGGCAATCATACCCATTTTGGTTGCCCTTATC
>CAMWPE010000253.1 GCA_947176055.1 uncultured Desulfovibrio sp. | reverse complement strand
CCGATACATATTCCTCGTCGTTTTCCTTAAAAATAAGGACATACGAATCGCCTTCGTGCTTGAAAGTGATTACGCCGTCGTCGTTGTTGTATTTTGGGCGAAAGCCCTCTTCCGTTAAAAAAGCGTATATGGCGCTTACATTTTTTTCCATTGCCGGTTCTCCTTGCGCAACGCCCGAAAGCGAGTTCGCGTTGGCGGACGTTGATCTGGAAGTTACTGTTAACTATAGCGTATTTCGCTTGAAATTATCCCTTATCGGCCAGGCGATGCCCTTTGAACGAGATAATTTCGCGGACGGCTTCGCGTCGCAAAACCGCCATAGCGCGGATTAATTTCAATGGCGACGAGCTTTTGGTTTTTCGTCCCCGCGTTTCCGGGGCGGTTTGTCGTTTTTTGGGGATGCTTACGGAAGCGGGAGTTTATTCGCGCGGTTTTCCGCTTTAGACAGCGTTGTCAAATATTACATTCAGTTCCGCGTTATGTCAAAGGCATATTTTTGCCAAAGGTGTCGTAATACAATTTTTCGGAAGCGGAATCGCCGATCAGGTAGAGTTCGTCTCCGGCCTTGAACACGTATTCCGGATCCGGGTTGGTTATGACCGCGCCATCGCCGGAACGGACGGCGACCACGCTGCAATGCGTCTGGGCTCTGACGCCGCTTCCCAGCAGTTTTTTGCCTTCCAGGCTTTTGCCAACCACGCTCCTGAAAATATTGAGACCCTCGTTTATCATCATCACTTTGCCGGGGGAGAGAAGATTTATAATACTACTCGAGACGAGAGAGGCGAGGGAGAGGACAAGATCGGCTCCGGCCGCGTGCAGGATGCCGACGTTTCGATCCAGCGTGGCCCTGCTGATTATCTGCATATCTTCGCGCAGGCGACGGCAATATAGGGTGAGATAGATATTGGTGTCATCGTCATGGGTTGTGATAATGGCGGATTGGGCGGTTTCGATACCGGCCTTTTTGAGCGCTTCCCTGTCGGCCGCGTCGCCTACGATGAGAAAGTCCTTGACAAAACCGGATTTGGGCGATTTATCAACAATGCTGAACTGCCTGCCGCACCTTTTGAGTTGCAGCGCGGCCTCCCTGCCCACGCGTCCGCAACCTATGATCAATACAGACGAAGAGGTTTCCGGAGGGGGAGCGTCTTTGCCAAGATAAGCGTTCGCGGCCTGGATTTGATGCATATCGCCGGCGATGACCATGACCATTGTGGGGGTAAAGACGGTCGAAGGCATGGGCAGGACGAATTTTCCGCGTTCCCAGAGGCCCACCACGTTGGCGCCGGTAACCACGCGCAGGGCGCTGTTTTTGAGGGATTTGCCCACCAACGACGTGCGCATGACCGGGCCTTCGGCGATAACGAGTTCCTTATAACGGCTTACGACGCTAAAGCGCGTCTTCGCGTTGAGCACGCGACGCGCGAGGGCGGCGCCGAGCATTGTGTGAAACTGGAAAACGCGGGTGGCGCCGGCCAGTCTCAAAATATCGATGGCGTCTTCGCTCTGCGCCGAGCAGACGATGGAGACAGAGGGCGACACGTCGCGGGCTGTAAAGATGATATTGGAATTGCGCACGTCGCTTTCGAGGGTGACGAGCATGGCGGCCGAAGGCAGGCGAAGGTTCACATAAGTTTGCCTCGCGTCATGCTCGCCGGCCACCGCGGTATAGCCCTGATCCAGCAAATCCAGGGTCGCGCCGCTGTCGCCGCATAGCACGACGCAGCGAGCGCCGTAATTTTCGAGTTCGTCGACCAGGTTCAGGGTTATGGGGGAAGAGCCGACAACTATCACTTGCCCCGAACTGTCCGCGGGGATGGAACGTGGCGTGTGGCCTTTTTCCTGCGCCTTTAGCCAGGGAGCGTAAAAAAACTGAATAAAGGTGAATGGAAGAATGACCATGAGGAGCAGGACGCCGGAGCAGAGAACTATGATAGTGAACAGCTTGCCGGTCTCCGACGCGAAAGTGATGTCGCCGAAACCCAGGGTCGACATGACGGTCAGGGTCCAGTAAACTCCCGTCAGCCAGGAATAATGTTGCCCTTCGGCGAGCATTATGTAATGAAAAATGATCGAATAGAAAGCGATGAGCGCGAAGATCATCAGGAAAATTCGCCCAAGGGCGACGAGATTGCGTTTCACGCTGTGCTGACGCAGGAAGAATGATATTTGCGCTGGAAGTATATTCATGGAACGGCCATCCGCTGGAATCGCGTAAATAAAAGCAAAGGGATCGGCGATTTGTCAAGGGAGGCGGGAGTCGATGGAGCCGAGCGCGCCGGGCGTCCGGTCGCGAAATATCCGGATTAATAAAACCGCGGACGAACGGATCGCGGTTTGCCTTGAATGGAGAAGACGTTGTCAATTATAAAAAAACTTATAAATCGCGCGCTGAAGCGGGCAAACACAGACGACCCGTCCCCGGACGAAAAGTCGAACGAGATCGCGCGCGAAGCGGATAACGGTTCGCAAGAGCCGCCGAAAATTCTTTTCGATGGCTTCGCGAAATCGATATATCCATATAAAGATATCTGTTTTATCAAACTGAAGAAAAGGGATCTTCGCCCCGCCGTTTCGTTATTATGCGAGAGACTGGAACTTCCCGTCGTCTCTTTTGGCGATTTTATACGCGCGGGGGTCGCGGGAAACGAGCCAACCGTATTCAGCGGGTACGGATATATTGACTCAAAGGTTTGTTATGGGTCCTTAAAATCTGATTATAAATTTGAAGATGTTACTGTCTCGTCAGGAGCGTTCGAATTTTTCGAGTATGAAAATGGACGCGTTCGCGCGGCGACCGATTTTTTTGGAGTATGCGCTCTCTATATTTACGAAGACGATAATTTAATTTTAGTTACCAATCGCGCGCATATGGCCGCGATTTTCTCATCAATTAGCGATAAAAGAGAAATAAATTATCCATTAATTTATACAGATATAATGTTTTCTACCTATTTCAGGGAATGCAAAAGCATTAATGAGACTTCTATTAAAGGTTTAATTAGGGTAAACACTCTTAATTATGTTGAACTAGACGATAAAATTAGTATTATAAAAATTGAAATAAATATACACAAGTATAATATTTCATATGACGACTTACTTGAAAGCAGCATCAATGAAACTAAAAACTTTTATAGATCATTAAAAGATTCGCTCCCAGGTTATAATTATGTTTTTGAACTGACTGGCGGAAAAGATTCAAGAATGAATATTTCCCCTTTTATC
>CAMWPE010000252.1 GCA_947176055.1 uncultured Desulfovibrio sp. | reverse complement strand
ATCCTGCAATCGACAGAAAAGTTAATCCGCGAATGTCCCTGCGAAGACGGGTGTCCGTCGTGTATTCAATCGCCAAAATGCGGCGCGGGAAACCGTCCTTTGAGCAAGGAAGGCGTCATCGAATTATTACGGGAATTGCTGTCGGACGGCGACGAAGGTGACAAAATCGTAAAGAGCTTGCGAATTTCCCCTTGCGAGGCCCGATCGATTGAGACGCGGGAGTCCGTTGAAGAGTTAAAAATCTCTCCCTCCGCTCCTGAACAAAGTTCGTTGCCCATAAACCGCGAGCCCGCGAAAATTCCGGAACATTACGTAGTGTTTGACGTGGAGACGAGACGCTCGGCAAGAGATGTGGGCGGTTGGCAGTACGCCTCCGATATGGGAGTAAGCGTCGCGGCGTTGTACGACAGTCGCGAGGACAGGTTCTTCGCGTATTCTCAAGACGAACTCCCCGCGATGTTCGCAAGGATGCGACAAGCGGAGCTGGTAATCGGCTTTAATAGCTCGCGCTTTGATTACAAGGTTCTATCGCCCTTCGCGGCGAACGAGAATCTCGACCTTTACGCTTTGCCGACCCTGGATCTACTGGCGAGAATTTATGACAAGCTCCATTACCGCGTTTCTCTCGATAATTTATGCAAAGCCACGTTGGACGCGCCCAAAATCGCCCACGGCCTTCTCGCTCTTAAATGGTGGAAAGAGGGCAAGATCGATAAAATAGCGGAGTATTGCCAGGAAGACGTTCGCCTGACGAGGGATTTGTATAAAACAGGAGCGGAAAAGGGTTATTTGTACTATAGCAACAAGACGCAGGACAAGATTAAAATTGATGTGGATTTTAGCTGGTCTGGATAATGATGGCGGTATGATCTCAACGGCGAAATTTCTACAGCTGGAAACAGGTATGAGAGCTGATGGGTAATAATTGCCTGATTCCGTTACGGAGACTTCTCCGCGCGAAGATAACCGCGTTTTTACTCCAGGGGGAAAATATCCGGGCCTACCTTGCTTAATCGTAATGGGTACGCGGCCGAAAGTTGTCGCAGGAATTGATTTGCGGGCAGCTCAATCTTGTCTAAAGACAGTATAGAAGCGAATAAAGGAGGGTATCTGGAAAGAATGTATCCCATTATCAATTCCGGATAATCGTAATCACTTATAAAGCAAAAAAGGGAGCCTCGCGGCTCCCTTTCGCGTTTTCCGGCAAATAACTTCTTACTTGATCTCCACTTCGGCGCCGGCTTCGGTAAGCTGTTTCTTGGCTTCTTCGGCTTCTTCCTTCGACACGCCTTCCTTGATTGTGGAGGGGGCGCCGTCGACCTTGTCTTTGGCTTCCTTCAAGCCGAGGCTGGTCAGGGCGCGGACGACTTTGATAACGGCGATCTTGTTGGCGCCAACGCCCTTCAGGACGACGTCAAATTCGGTCTTTTCCTCCGGAGCGGGACCGGCTTCGGCGGTCGGCGCGGCCATGACCATCGCGGCGGCGGGCGCGGCGGCGGAAACGCCGAATTTCTCTTCAAGTTCCTTAATAAATTCGGACAGTTCCAGAACGGTCATGTTGGAAATAAATTCTACCACTTCTTCTTTGGTAACGGCCATGATAATCTCCTGAATGGTGTTAGTAGCGGTTGATTAGGCGGAAGCTTTTCCCTTTTGCTCTTCGATAGCCTTCAGGGCGTAGAGCAGACCTCTTAGCACATTCGCCAGCAAAGACACAAAATTGCCAGGCACGGCGTTCATCGTGCCGAGCAACTGGCCGAGCAATTGCTCGCGGCCAGGCAATTTGGCGAGGGCTTCAACCTGGGCGGGGGACATTTCCTTGCCGTCCAGGCTGGCCGCGCGCAGGGCGAATAATTTGCTCTGCTTCGCGAACTCGCTTAAGGCCTTCGCCACGCTCACCGGATCGTCAAAGGCGAATGCGATGGCGCAGTTCTCATGGAATTTATCCTTGATAACTTCGTGTTTGCCATCGGAAAGAGCGATTCTCGCAAGGGTGTTTTTGACGACGTGATATTCGCCGCCCGCTTCGCGCAAGCGCGCCCTTAAACCAGTCAGCTCTTCCACTGTCATGCCCTTGAAGTCGGTGATCGCCGCCAGCGAAGCGTCGTTTGCCCTGCCGCGGACGCTTTCGATAATAACGGCTTTTTCGGACTTGTTCACGCGAACCTCTTGCGTTGGGGTTAACAGCTGGAAAGCCGAGCCAAAGATTAGTCTGGACAGGGCTTACGCGTCGCCGCCTGTCGTCTTCGACCCGATTTTCAATCCAGTAAAATTAAAAATTAATTGGCGCGAGAAACTGGTGTCGCGATTTACGACGCCTCGCGTCCGGCGCCGGGACCTTCGAGAAATTTTTTGACCTGACCCATATCGACTTTCAAGCCGGGACCCATCGTGGTCGATACGCCCATGGACTGCATATAGGTGCCTTTGGCGCCGGAGGGTTTCAGACGATTTACAGCCTCCAGCAACGCCTTTAAATTTCCAAGAATTTTTTCGGGACCAAAGGATTTTTTGCCGAGAGGAGCGTGCAGAACACCGGCCTTATCGACCTTGAAATCCACGCGACCAGCCTTGAGTTCGTTCACGGCTTTGGCCACGTCAAAAGTAACCGAGCCGGTCTTCGCGTTGGGCATCAGACCGCGCGGACCCAGCACCCTGCCTACCTGACCTACCAGGGCCATAACATCCGGCGTGGCGACGGCCGCGTCGAATTCCAGCCAGCCGTCTTTTATTTTCTGCACCAGATCTTCGGCTCCTACAACGTCGGCGCCGGCGGCTTTGGCTTCGGCCTGTTTTTCGCCTTTCGCGAACACGGCCACACGCACTTCTTTGCCCAGGCCGTGTGGCAGGGTTACGGCGCCGCGCACCATTTGATCCGAATATTTTGGATCGACACCCAGTTTGAGGGCTACGTCGACGCTTTCGTCAAAATTGGCGAAGGAGGATTCCAGCGATTTGCTCACGGCCTCTTCCACCGAATATTTCTGGCCAAGATCGAGATTTTCGACCGCTTTATTAAATTTTTTGCCATGCTTGGGCATATATTATATCCTTTTCTCTCCCGCTTAAGCGGCGCGATAATTTAACGACGCGAAGAGATCGCGCTATTTTATTTCAATGCCCATGCTGCGGGCTGTGCCGGCGATAGTCTTGATCGCGGCTTCCAGGCTGGCCGCGTTCAGATCGGGCATCTTCAGTTTGGCGATTTCCTCGATCTGCTCGGGCGTAACCTTGCCGACCTTGTTTCTAT
>CAMWPE010000251.1 GCA_947176055.1 uncultured Desulfovibrio sp. | reverse complement strand
ATGCAGGCCGCAAACGACGAAAAGATGAATCGCCCGGAAGCGGCGCTCGCGCAGGACTTGCTCTATGTTAATCTCGATCCGCAGCGACCCGCCAACGCTCCCCTGCTTTTAAAAATGGGCGACCAATATACTAAAGCCGGCAATCCTGTCGCGGCTAATTTTGTCTATGAGGATATTCGCCGCAATTTCCCCGATTCGGCGGCGGCGGTGACGGCGTCCATGCGTCTCGCGGAAAAAGGCATATACGATTCGCCCATAACGTACGACGAAATGAGCAAGGTTTTTGGCAGGGCGGCCAATCCCGGCCTGTGGCGAACCTATAACGCTCTCTCCAATTCCGCCAAAGGCTCTCCCGAACAGATCCTCTCCCAGCTGAAACAGGCCATGTGGCTTTACTGGGACAAGCAATATCCCGAAGCCATGGGCAAAGCCGCGGACTTTATCGATAATTATCCTGAACACAGGGATATAGCCGAAGCCCGCGAATTGTTATGGGACGCGTTCCAGAAGGAAATGGAGCAATCCCTGCGCGAGCGCAATTACGGTCGAATTCTCCTGCTCTGGAACGGTTTTCCCTATGTGCGCGAAAGGTACGGCAAGATCGATCCTCCGCTCCGTTACGCCCTTTCCCAGGGCTGGCTGGAGCGCGGCGACGAGGAAAAATCTTTCGAGTTGCTGGCCGATTTCCTGCAAGGACCGATGGATCCCGAATACGGCGAAGCTGCCTTCTCCCAGTTTTTCAATCATTATTTGAAAAACCAGAACTGGGACAAGATCCTCGATCTTGGCAATCTCGTCCATGACTGGAATATGAAACCGGAATTACGCAACCAGTTATCCTACGCCGAAGCTCTGTCGGCGCAAAATCTCAACCTGGGCGCGGCCGCGCTGAATCGCTGGAAAAATCTGGCTAACCGGACCGATATCCCCCTTTATCAACAGGCTTACGCCACTTATTTCCTCGCGAAGGACGCCGAAAACAGGCGCGATATCCGCGCGGCCTACGAAGGCAACCGCAAAGTCGTGGAAATGTTCACTCGCCTGGCCGACGAGAGATCGGACAAGGCCGATCCTGAGAGGATCAAGGAAAGCGTGTTGGCGCTGATGGATATTTGCGAAGTGGGCAATCGCGTGCCGGAAGCTCTGGAATGGCTGGCCAGGTACAATGCCTTCGCGCCGGAGAACTCGCCGGAATATCCGGGCGTCCGTTTTCGCGAAGCCCGCCTTTATCGCAAACTGGGCGACGCGCACCGCGCTCACGCGCTTTTGGAGGATATAGTGAAGAATTATTCCTCCTCGCCTTTCGCCGACGCGGCCCGCGCCGAAATGCGGACTTTTGAAGTCTCGCGGGATCTGCGTCGTTTCATGGACGACGAGCCGGAACAAAGGCAACAAACCAGCTCGGGAAGCACCTCCGGCAACTGGAGTAGCAGTGGTCCGGGAGAATAAGCTCGGAGCGGGACGGGACGCGAAAAAGGGGTTGTCTTTCGACAACCCCTTATGATCTCTGGCGGAGAAGGGGAGATTCGAACTCCCGGTGGCGTTAACCACACACGATTTCCAATCGTGCTCCTTAAGCCATCTCGGACACCTCTCCTTTTGGGCGGCTTCGAAAAAAATTTATAAGGCAAAATTTTTAAATACGCAAGCGGGAATGTCCTCCGGAGAGGCGCCGGAGTAATCCGGTTTGTCCGTGAAGCTACATATCTATAAATCGCCCGTTCCCGCGTTCCGGCTTCCGTTACCACAGGTTTTCCTTTTTATATTTCTCGTAGGCCGGATCGGCGTCCTCGATTCTTTTTAAATGATCCACATGCGGAGCGCAGGGACATTTATGCTCGAAAGGCGTGTTTTTTACAGCCTTGCGGATGAAAACCGCAAGTACGATTATAGCGGCGACGGAGGCGAAAATTATCAGCATCCTTGTGTCCTTTGTTTCTACTGTTTCCGTCAGTCCTTATCCTTAAGCGACCGGCGTTCCGGCTCATCCTTGTTTTTGTCTTTGCGCGCGTGTTTTAATAGGCCGTAACGCAAGGCCCATAGGCCGAAAGCGGCCATTACGGTCATGCCCAGGGCGTTGATAAGTCCGTAATCCATCGCTTGTCCTTCCTCGCGCTTGTCGCGCCGTATCTTACAGGATAAAAAAAGGCGATGCGAAAGGCAATTCTTCTGGTAGCCTACGGCGCTGAAAATAATATGGCCAAAGACGGGCTTGCCATATTCGAGCGCGCCTGTCGCGAGCGTTTTCCCGGGGTTCCGTTGCGCTGGGCTTACTCTTCCCCGCTTGTCCGGAATCGTATCGCCCTGCGCGGACGCAAGAGCGACTCCCTCGGCAAAGCCTTGCGGAGGCTATATTATGAAAAACACGACGCGATAGCCATTCAACCTTTGCAGGTAATAGCCGGTCGGGAATACGAGGCCATCGGCGAAGACGCCAGGGAGTTTATGGCCGAAAGCGGCGCGAAAGTCGCGACGGGTTCGCCGTTAATGCTGGAAGACGCGGACGCGGAAATATTGGCGCGCGCGCTAATCGCGGATATGCCGGAAAATCGCGCTCCGGACGAGGCCGTAGTGTATATGGGGCACGGAGCGAAACACGCCAATTCGCGCTTTTACAATATACTCGCCCAAAAGACGCTGGAAAAGGACGTGGGAGCGTTTGTAAGCTCAATGAATGGCGATTTGGACGCCGTGCTCAATCGCGTAAACTCGCATAAAATCTGGCTGGCGCCCCTCTTTGCCAATATAGGCAGGCACGCGCTGGAAGATATGGCCGGCGACAAGCCCGAATCCTGGCTTTCCAGAATCCGGGGCGCCGGTTTTGAATGCGTCCCGTATTTGCGCGGTCTGGCCAGCGGGGAGAATGTAGCGGGTATCTGGCTAAAATGTCTGGCGCGAGCGCTCGGGGAGCTTGAAAAGCGAGGCGCGGCCGAAATAAAATATTGACAACTCGCGCCTGACAAATTAGTCTTTTGCATTCGCGGAGAGATGTCCGAGCCGGCTGAAGGAGCTCGCCTGCTAAGCGAGTATACGGGCTTAAACCTGTATCGAGGGTTCAAATCCCTCCCTCTCCGCCACAGAGTTATCCATCTTGGTCCGGGGCAGTCCAAAAAGCCTTGCTTGGCAAGGGATTGGGCAAAACGGGCTGTCCCGCCAAGAGCGATTAAGTCCATAGACACCCACCAGTTTAAGGGGTATTCCGAGGGGTATATAAAACCCTTGCCAGGAGAATACCCCCTGCCCCTCACCGACCC
>CAMWPE010000250.1 GCA_947176055.1 uncultured Desulfovibrio sp. | reverse complement strand
AGTAAAAAATATAGAGAATAATTTTAAAATTAATCTATTCGCCCAAATGTCCGTCACGCAACTCGTCCTTAAACCCATGCTCGCGCGCGAATCCGGCAATATTATAAATATCGCCTCCATCGCTGGCATCGATATGAAAAGTGGCATGAGCGCGTATGGGGTAGTAAAAGCGGCGATGATAGCCTGGACAAAAGTTTTGGCGCTGGAAACCGGTCCGCGTAATGTCCGGGCCAACGCTATAGCTCCCGGTATCATTACCGCCGACGGCAAAACGGCCATGGGCGAAAAAGCTCGCGAGGCCATTCTTTCGGCCTGCGCTATGGGACGTTTTGGAACGCCGGATGAAGTGGCGAATCTCGCCTGTTTCCTCGCTTCCGACGAAGCGGAGTATATAAACGGCGCTGTTATTAGGCTTGACGGAGGTATGTCCTGATATGACGGAAGAAGCTCGCAAATGTAAAAATATAGCCTCCGGCATGCGCGCGGATCTCTTGCGCATGGCCTTGAAAGCGGGAAGCGGAGGCGCGCATATCGGGGGCGCCCTCTCGGCTACGGATATTATCGCCGCTTTGTACGGCGCGATCCTCGACTATGATCGCGAGGACTGGAATCTGCGCGACAGATTCATTTTTTCCAAAGGCCACTGCGTGATGGCCCAGTACGCGGCGATGAAAGAGACAGGTCGCGCGAGCGAGGAAGAGCTGGCCTCTTTCGAAGACGCCGATTCCTGGCTCTGTTCCCACGCCACCATGAATCGGGAAAAGGGGATTGAATTTTCCGCCGGTTCCCTGGGGCAGGGATTGTCCCTCGGCGTAGGCGTAGCTCTCGCTTTGCGCAAGAAGGGAAATACGACTTCGCGGATAATAGTTTTGACCGGCGACGGCGAATGCCAGGAAGGTCAAATCTGGGAAGCCGCCATGTCCGGCGCCCAGTTTAACCTGCACAGGCTTGTGGTCATTGTCGACGCCAACGGCATGCAGGTTGACGGGAGATGCGACGACATAATGTGTCACAGGGATCTGCGCGCGAAATGGGAAGCCTTTGGCTGGAAGGCTGTCGAGATTGACGGTCATAATATCGGGGCCGTAATCGAAGAACTCCGGGCTCCGACGGACAGACCTTTGGCTATAGTCGCGCGCACAGTGAAAGGCAAAGGCGTGTCATTCATGGAAAATTCCGTCGCTTGGCATCACGGTCGCCTGGGTAAGAAACAGTTTGAGCAGGCAATGGCCGAACTGGAGGCGGCGCGCGATGATTAATTATACTCCCGCCAATATAAAGCTCTGGTCGAAACTGGGCGCGCGCTCCGTTTACGGAAGCATAGCCGCGCCCGAAATGCTGGAGCAAAATAACAAAATAATATTTGTAGTGGCGGATGTGGCCGCTTCCGCCGGACTTGGACGTTTGACAGAATCCTGGCCGGACAATTTGCTAAATGTTGGCATCGCGGAACAAAACATGATCGGCGTTTCGGCCGGACTCGCTTCGGAAGGCTTTATACCTTTCGCCTCCTCTTTCGCCCCCTTTGTCACAGCGCGTGCCGCCGATCAAATCCGGATGAGCATGGCGTATATGCGGTTGCCGGTCAAGCTGGTCGCCCTGGCATCCGGCCTGGCGATGGGCATAAACGGCCCGTCGCACCTGGGGTTTGAGGACGCCGCGATAATTCATTCAATGCCAGGCGTCGCTATAGTGACTCCCGCGGATGGACTGTCTACCATAAAAGCCGCGCTGGCCGCCGCGACCTGGGACGGTCCGCTCTATCTCCGGCTGACCGGCGTAACCAATATGCCCGTGATTTACGAGCAAGATTTTGATTTCGTCATAGGCAAGGCCATAAAACTGGAAGAAGGCTCGGACGTATTGATTATCGCGTCTGGAGCGATTCTTCATAATTGTTTGCTCGCCGCCAAAAAATTGCGGGAGAATGGCGTGTCAGCGGGCGTTATGGATATGCATACTTTACGGCCGCTGGATACGGGCGCGCTTGACGAAGCGCTTGGCGCGAAGTTGTTTGTCACAGTTGAGGAACATTCCCGCGACGGCTCGCTGGGTTACGCGATAGCCGCTTATCTCGCCGATAAAAGCGACCGTCCGCCCCTCTTGCGCGTTGGCTTGACAAATTATCCCCACGCTGATACATACGCGGGATTAATCGAATCAGCCGGATTAAGCCCGGACGGAATAGCGGCTCAAATAAAGGAAAAACTCTCCGGTTTGTCCCGTTAATCATTTTAACTTTTCGCCGCCCTGGAAACGTCGATTCCATCCCGCGTTTTAGGAAAAATCCGGATACTATAAAAGCAGGGGCGTCGGGAGCGACGAGGTAACGTTATGAACGATCTGGGACCGTACAGGGAAATTGTGCCGGAAGACGCCGAATTGCTTTTGCGCTGGCGCTGTTCTCCCCGCGTAAGCCAGGGTTATGGCTTCTGTCCGCCTAACGAAATAGAGGCGCAAAAAAAGTGGATCCTCGATTCCCGCGAATCTCCGGATTCGTATCATTGGCTGGCGCTGGATAACGGCAACCCCGCGGGATATACCAAATTCCATCACTGGGACAGGGAAAAGGGCACTTGCAGGACCGGCGGTTACCTGGGTTCGCCCGAATTTACCAAATATGTGAAATTCGGCGCGGACATGTTTCATTCTTTCCTTTTTCATAATTTGAATATCAAGGAAGTGCATATCAGGATTCTTGAGAGCAACACGGGAGCGATTAGATTTAACTCTGTTTACGGATTCAGAAGGAATCCCGAAGGAGACGCGGAAGCGACTCGCGACAACGGCGTTCCCACTCTGGCATTCGTTCTCGATAAAGATACGTGGCTGAAAAAATTTCGCATCGATAGATGCCTTGTTCCCTTTCCTACCGAATATTGGAAGCATAGTCCGTTTAAATAAATCGGCGGCGGAATTGGCGGGAAGGTTTGCTTTTAGCCATGCGATTGAGGAATGAAATAAATATGGAAAATTTTGATTATCCCGGCGTTAAAGGACGATTATATCTTGTTACCGGCGCGTCGAGCGGCATCGGCAGGGCCTGCTCCGATATTTTGAGCCGTCTGGGCGCGACCGTAATTCTCAACGGACGGAATGAGGCGGAACTTGAAAAAACGATGGACGCCCTGGCCGGAAATGGCCATATTGTCGCTTCCGGCAATTTAATCGAACTAAACTTTAAAAAATGGTTGCCTGAACTTGCCGAAAAAGCAGGCAAACCTCTCGCCGGTCTCGCCCATTGCGCGGGATCGCATACGCCCGCGCC
>CAMWPE010000249.1 GCA_947176055.1 uncultured Desulfovibrio sp. | reverse complement strand
TTCGGGAGATTCCGAGCATTCGCGCCGTTTCTGATTTATTATAGCCAGTCTTTTCCAAAACCCGGAGAATTACGTTTTTTTCGACCTCCTCCAGGGTTGAGCAGTCATCGATGGCCGCGCTTTCGCTTTTGTCCGGAGCCTTCATCCTTTGGCCTGAGCGGACTATATCCGGCAAATCATTAAGCCCAATGTATTCGCCGGGCATGAGAATTACCGATCTCTCCATCGCGTTTTCCAGCTCGCGCGCGTTGCCCGGCCACTCGTATTCCGACAAAGCCATGAGCGCTTCTTTAGAGAACCCTTCAAATTTTCTTCCGTTTTTTTTGGCGAATTTGCGGGCGAATTCCGCGGCCATAAGGGGTATGTCCGATCTTCGTTCCCGCAAGGGCGGGATCGAAAGAGGCATGACGTTTAACCTGTAATATAGATCCTCGCGGAATGTCCCTTTTTTAACTTCCCGGACCAGATCCCTGTTTGTCGCCGCGATTATCCGGCAATTGACAGGAATGGGTCTGGAGCCGCCCGCCGGCAAAACTTCTTTTTCCTGAAGGACGCGCAGGAGTTTGACCTGAAGCTCCGGGGGAGCCTCGCCAATTTCGTCCAGAAATATTGTTCCGCCATTGGCTTCGGCGAACAAACCCCGGCGTTTTCTGTCCGCGCCGGTAAAGGCGCCTTTTTCATGACCGAAAAGTTCGGCTACAGCCAGCGAAGGGGTAAGCGCGCCGCAATTTACGGCTACGAAGGGGCCATTTTTTCGTCCGTTGGCCATATGCAGGGCTTTGGCCACAAGCTCCTTGCCGGATCCGGATTCTCCCTGTATCAGGACTGTGGCGTTGGTTGGGCCAATTTTGCCGATCATTCCTATCAAATCCCGCATTGACTGACTATCGCCAATAATTCCGTAATTTCCGCTTTGGGACTTCCGCCGGGGCGACGCGCCGGATATGGCTCCGTCCAGAGCGATTTTAAGTTTGGCCAGATCAAGCGGTTTTGTTTGGTAATCATAGGCTCCGGAGCGCATGGCGTCGACCGCGCCGGAAATGTCAGAATAGGCCGTCATCATGATCGCCGGTATTTCCGGACGCCGTTGCCTTAATTCGCGCAAAGTTTCGAATCCATCCATTATTGGCATTCGAGCGTCGAGAAGAATCGCCGCGGGCGATTTGGGCTCGATACTGGCCAGGGCTTCCTTTCCGTTTTCAGCCTCCGCGACTTCCCAGCCCCATTCGGCTAGATGGGATTTGAGCATCGTCCGGTGATTTTTGTCGTCATCGACAATCAATATTTTATTCATAATTTTCATCGATTGCTGGAAAATATACGCTAAATTTAGCGCCGCTGCCCGGTTTGCTCCAGACCTCGATCACCCCGCCGGAACGCTCGATAATTTGCCTGGCGAGGGGCAAACCGAGCCCGGCGCCTTCGGGCCTTGTCGTAAAATACGGCGCGAAAATCATTCGCATAGTTTCGTCGCTCATTCCCGGTCCCTCGTCTTCGATATCAATTCGCCAGCAAGGAGGTTTATTCGCGACCGTTTCTATTTTCAGGCTCGCCGCGACGCGACCGCCTTTTGGCGAGAACTGGATGGCGTTGATAATAATATTAAGCAGTGCGCGCAATGTTTTGTCCTCGTCCACAAGCGCGATCGCTTCGTCATCCGGTCTTGCAAAAGTTACGTTGACGCTCGCGGCTTCAGCGTCCATTTTTGTCAGTTTTATCGCCTTTTGGAGGATCCCGGCCAGATCCGCCGGAGCAGGACGCAATTGTTGAGGTTTTGCGTAACCCAGAAGATCGGACAGGACGCGATTTAGGCGCGTCGCTTCCTCTTCCAGCATTTCCGCCGTCTCTCTGGCCATGGGATCATTTTCCAGTTTTTGATTCAGGTAACGCGCGCAACCGCGAATGGAGCTTAACGGATTGCGGATTTCATGAGCCAGACCAGTCGCTAACTGGCCGAGTTCCGATAATTTGCGCGATTCGGCCAATTTCTCTTTCAATAAATTTATTTCTTCCAGATTGCGGATAATAAACAGATAATGGACCACATTGCCCGCCGCGTCCTTGAGTCTCGCCGCGGAAAGCGAGACGGGCGCGCGCTCTCCGCCCGCGGGCCAGTTCATTTCGCGCTCCACGACGGTTTCGCCTTCTTTTAAATTTTTAAGCAAACCTGTCCAGTCCATGTAAGGCAGTGCGGCCAGATTCCGGGAAAAGCTATGGTCGCTGGAATGAAGAAGGCGGGTCATCGCGGCGTTGCGGAATAGAATATCGCCGTCGCCGTCGCAAACGAGCAAGGCCGCCGGAAAGTTTGCGACAATCTGGCTAGCCAGGGCTTTCGCGTTTTCAAGCCCGCGACGGGATGAGGCGTAATGAATAATATAATAAATCAAGGCGAATACGCTCAACACGGAGAGAAGGATAAGCGAGGCGACCAGGATCAGACCCTGTCTGAAATCTTCGATACTTTTATTAAAATCCGTGGCGTCAAGGCCGATAAAGATGTATTTGGCGCCCCAGACTTCGTCCCCGCGTTTGCCCAGGCGCCCGGGTTCAAAGCGCGTCCACGCCTCGTAAACGTCGGGATCATCGGGACTGAATCTGCCTTTGATGTAATTTTCCGGAGCCAGATTGGCCAACTCCGCGGGCGTGTACAAACTGTCGCCCACAACTTGCGCGTTGGTGTCCAGAACTATGCGGCCATGTTCATCGAGCAGGGCGATCCACGCCACTCCCGGTTGACGGGCTATTTCGATCAGCATTTGCCCGGGCAAGGAACGCCGCGAAAAAAATCTGGCGCTCCCCTCGATAGTCCACGCGAGGAAACGGGCGCGGTTATTAAAATTATAAATAATGCCTCGTTCTTCCTCCCGCGTTAGACGACTTATGATATAAGACGCGGCAAAGGCGTAAACGATGGCGAAGAGGAGCAAAGCGATCCAGAATTTGCGGGAATCCGTCGCGAAGAACGCGCGCAAGGCTCCAAACGGATATTTGACCTTCATTCTTTGGCTATATAACGCGCGGGGCGACGCGGCAAGCGTTTACCGCGCGACGCGAAAAACGGCTCCCGCCCGCGCGAAAAAGTATTCAAAAGCTCATCGATACCCCGCGAATGTCTTTTACCCGGGATGCGCTCAAATATCTTGACAAGAATTTCGCGTTTTTATAAATTTTCCGCTCGAGCGTCAATGCAAGACGGACGCGCGAATACTTAACAAATATAAATACGCGCTCGTAGCTCAGCTGGATAGAGCGTTGGCCTCCGGAGCCAAAGGCCCCGTGTTCGAATCACGGCGGGCGCGCCAGATA
>CAMWPE010000248.1 GCA_947176055.1 uncultured Desulfovibrio sp. | reverse complement strand
CGGCTCCGCTCCGCCGCTCTCGTTTCCATTGTCACGCGGGCTATGGCGGGCAACGTTTGAAAATAGCTATCCGCTATAGCAGTTTTGTCGCGCGAAGCGGAGCGCGCCCAGGCGCCCGCGAGCCGCGCATGCTATAGCGAAAGGTTTTTCCGAAGCCGTCTTTCCGGACGCGATATTATTTATTTCAACGACGCCATCGTCGCCTCGCGCGTCGGGATTTCATTACAACAAACACGAATAATTATGACTCAAATAATCCGTCGCTTGAATTTTCGCCTTGTTCGTTGGCTGAATATTCTCGTCTTGACTTTTTGCGCCGCGGCGTGCGCGGAAACTCCGGGCGGCTTGATCGTAATGAATGAGGAGACAATTGAAAACTTTATCGAAGGCGACCGCGAGGGAAAGCGCTCCTGGGATCCGGCCCTGAATCTTAATCTCCTCCATGATCAGCCGGTAATCGACGCCAACATTCCGCCTGTTCCCCCGGGAATGATCAGGCTGGCGGGCGTTCTCAATTCGGCCGGTCCATACGATACTACGGCCAGGCTTCCTGATAATTTCCCCGGAGACGCGTCCCGCGGGTCAACCTTCGTCGACAGCGTGTTTGGCAAGCTCGGTCCGGCCGGCGCGGGCGGCAACGCGTGGCTGTACGTCGATATTATTCGCGATACTGGCGCGATAGCCGCGGCGAGAGCCTATCTTTATAACTTCATGGGCGGCGTTTGCGATATGCGCCAACAATCGCCCGGGGGTTTCGGTTCTTTCGCCGCGACGAGATTTGCTCTTTATATCGATGGTCCCTGTCTCTTTCCCTGGCAACAAGGCTCGACCATCGAGTTCGCGCTTGTCGTCGAGGGAACGGGCGCGCCTCTTGACGCCGCGGCGGGAGCCAATTTTCCTGTCCGCTATATCGTAGCGGACAGCGCGCGCTTTAAGGAAATCCCCGCCGATCCAAAAGCCTGGGGCTCCATTTATGACTATGGAACAGGCTCGCTTAAACTTATTAAATAAATCTTTAAATTAAGGATACTTATGAAAATTATCGCGCTCATTCCGCTTGTTCTTTTGCTCGCGGCTCCCTGTCGGGCCGAATCGATACTGGGAGGTCTGGAAACTCTGGGCGAAAGCCTGAACAGGTTGAACAGCGATATCCTGGACAGACTAAACGGCGATACAGGATCGGACTATCAAGAACAAATCCGTCGTTATCAAATGCTCGAAGCCGCTCGCGTCCATGAAATGAGCGAAGTCACAGGCGTGGATCCCGACGTTATCCGTAGACTGCGCGCCGAGGGATCGACCTGGCAAGACATCGCGGATATGTACGATGTGAATCTGGAGAATCTGCCTGATCCGCGGATTATGAGCGATTGATAATTACCCGGCTTAATCTCCCGCGAGGATCGCGCTGTCCGGCGCGTCCATTTCTCAATTCCTCTTTCAGGATCCTCGTCCCGCGAACCTTGAGCGACAGGAAATAGGTCCCCGGTCGCATCTTCTTTAGGCGCGACATCAAATTAAATTTTTCTCTTGCGAATTTCGAGTTTTTCCTCTAACATAAATTTTTTATTTCGCACATCCCGGCTGCCTGATGGGTCCCGCTTCGCGGGTGTAAAGGCTTCGCGCCGGGACGGCCGTTTAACCCATTCGGAGGAAGCATGGCTTACGTCACAATGAAACAGATGCTGGAGACCGGCGTCCATTTCGGGCATCAGACAAGGCGCTGGAATCCCAAAATGCGGCCTTTTATTTTCGGAGCCAGAAACGGCATTCATATCATCGATTTGCAACAGACCGTGAAACTGTTCCGCGACGCCTACGACAAGATGGTCGACACCGTCTCTAAAGGCGGGAAAGTCCTGTTTATCGGCACAAAGCGGCAGGCGCAGGAAGCCGTCGCTACCGAGGCGGAAAAGGCCAATCAATACTATGTCACCAATCGCTGGATGGGCGGCACGCTGACCAACTTTGTCACTATCCAGAAAAGCATCGACAGGCTCAAAAAACTCGAGGCGATGTTCGCCGACGGCAGTATCAATCGCTATCAGAAAAAAGAGATCCTGCTTCTCGAGCGGGAAATGCATAAATTGCAGGAATCACTGGGCGGCATTAAAAATATGGACAAATTGCCCCAACTGGCCTTTATCATCGATCCGAACCGCGAGGAAATAGCCGCCCGCGAATGCCGCAAGCTGGGTATTCCCATTATCGCCGTGACAGACACCAACTGCGATCCCGATAATGTCGATTACATCATCCCCGGCAACGACGACGCCATTCGCGCTATCAAACTTTTTGTAACCGCTTTTGGGGAAGCTTGCGTGGACGGAGAAGCCATGCTCAAGGATGGCGCGCCGGCAAATCGCGCCGAAGAAATTATGGCGGACGCCGCGCTGGCGGAAGAAGCGGCGGAAATAGCCGAAGAAGCCAGAGAGAACGCGGCTAATTAAACGAATCTTGTTCCAGCAAACGAAGCGCGAATTTAAATTATCGCAAATTTCGGAGAAATGATATGGCGATTACCGCTGCGATGGTGAAGGATTTGAGAGACAAAACTGGCGCCGGCATGATGGACTGCAAAAAAGCGCTGGTCGAAGCCAACGGAGATATGGAAAAAGCGGTTGACTGGCTTCGCCAGAAAGGCATTGCCAAAGCCGCTAAAAAGGCGGATCGCGCCACTTCCGAAGGTCTGGTGACTTACGAGGTTAGCGAGGATGGCAATCATTTCGCCATGGCCTCGCTTATGTGCGAAACCGATTTCGTCGCCCGCGGCGTCGGATTCAAAAATATGGCAGCGAAAGTAGCGAAAGCCGTGCTGGATCACAATCCCGCCGACGCCGCCGGTCTGGACGGCATCGTGGGAGAGGAAGTTAAGCAACTCATCGGCTCACTGGGCGAAAATATGCGGCTGGGCAAATTCGCGCGTTACTCGAAACAGGCCCCCGAAGAAATCGTGGGCGTTTACGTCCACGCGAATGGCAAAATCGGCTCCATGGTCTATTTGAAAGTTGACAAACCGGAAGCGGTCGACAACTCCCAAATTAAGGCCCTGGCAAAAGATCTGGCCATGCAGGTGGCCGCGAACAATCCTCTGGCTCTCGACCCGAAAGGCCTTGATCCCAATATCGTCGCTCGCGAAAGGGAAGTTTATCGCCAGAAAGCCATCGAGGAAGGCAAGCCGGAAAATATCGTCGATAAAATCGCCGACGGCGCGGTAAAAAAATTCGAAAAAGAAGTCTGTCTGCTGGATCAACCCTACCTGCGCGACGACAAAAAATCCGTAAGTCAGGTAATCCAGGAAACGGAAAAAGCCACCGGCGATAAAATC
>CAMWPE010000247.1 GCA_947176055.1 uncultured Desulfovibrio sp. | reverse complement strand
GGATAGAGAGCGCGGGAGGATTGAAGCTCGTTTACATTGATCCTCCTTTTAACGTCGGGGACAATTTTTATATGGAAATTCCCGTCGGCGAATCCTGCCTCGCGTTGAAAAGACTCGCATACGCCGACCGCTGGGATGGAAATTATTTTAATATGCTCAAGGAAAGATTGCTTCTGATTCGAGAGTTGCTAGCCGACGACGGTTGCGTTTTCGCGCACTGCGACTGGCGGACGAACGCGAAAACGCGCTTAATCCTTGACGATATTTTCGGCTATTTTGAAAATGAAATTATCTGGCATTACACCGGCGGCGGGAGATCGTCGCGTCGCTTTTCCCGCAAACACGACACGATCCTGGTCTACACCAAATCAGGCCGTTTGAGATTCGACGGCGACGCCATCCGCGTACCCTATAAAAAATCCAGCGGTTACGCGCGAAGCGGAATAAGGGCTAAGTCTGGCAAGCGTTATCTGCCCAATCCGGCGGGCGCGATTCCGGACGACGTATGGCATATTCCCATTGTCAATCCGCTCTCGCCCGAGCGCTCCGGTTATCCGACGCAAAAACCGGAGTCGCTCATCGAGCGCGTCATTCTATCCTGCTCCCGCGAAGGGGATCTTGTGGCCGATTTCTTCTGCGGTTCCGGCGTTTTTCCAGCCGTAGCGGCCAAATTCCGGCGCGGATGGATCGCCGTCGACTCCGGTAAATTAGCGGTCGACTCCTCGAAAAAGCGTATTCTGGCCAATACATCCGAAGTATGTTTCGACGTTCTGGAAGCCGCTCCCGCAACGCGTCGCGTAAGCCGGATCTTGGACTGTTACGGCGCGATGCGGACCAATGACAGACTATTTCAGGGCTGGAAAGACGGTCGCCCGGTCGCCGTGGTCCATGGAATCGCGACTCCCGATATCGCGAAAAAGATTATCCTCCGTTGCCGCCGCGACGGCGGGCGAGCCGTCGATATTCTCGCGACCGGCTTCGCGGCGGGTCTATTGCCGGGCATCCTTGCCTTCGCTCGGGAGAACGGAGCGAACTTGCGCCTCCTCCGCATTCCGGATCCGCTTATCGAGTCCGTTCCAACCGCGGGCGACCTTGTTTTTTATCCCGCGTCATGGCCGGAAACGTCAGTGGAATTTAAGAATGGCAAGCTCGCCGCGAAATTGACAGGTTACAAATTTAGCGAGTCGCCTCAAATTATTCCGCTTTGTCCCTCGGGCGAAGCGCTCGCGAAAAATGACGTTCTTCCCCTCGACTGGAGAGAATGGATCGATTACTGGGCCGTCGATTACAAATTTATCCCTGGCGAAATTTTTCGGCCGGCATGGACCTCTTTCAGAACCAAAAATAACACGAATCTGAAATTTTTGGCGGATTCCGGAGATATTCCAACCGCTGGTCGCAAGATCGCCGTAAAAACCATCGATATCCTGGGACTTGAGGCCCGCGCGGTTATCGATGTAAACCCGATCGTCAGATCGCCGGCTTAAATGAAGTCAACGCTTGTTATTTCCGATGTTCACGGCTCGCTGTGCTGGAAGGACGCGTTAGCGAATCGCTGTCCGGGCGCAAAAGTCGTATTCCTGGGCGATTATTTTGACAGACGCGGACGCGGCCCATTCTCGTCCGACGACGCTGAAAATTTTCTGGAGATCTGCGACTACGCTTCCCGCAACCCGGACACTATCCTGCTCGCGGGCAATCATGATTATCATTACATGACATTTGCTCCCTCCCCCGCCGAACCCTGGGGACCCAGGGAAGACAGAATTAGGAAAGCTGTAATGTCGCGCCTGGACATGCTGAACATGGTATATATTGATCGCTCCGGCCCAAAACCCGCGATTTTCAGTCACGGCGGCTTAACCCAAACTTTCCTTGATCTTCATGGCCTCAACTCCCCCGAAGAGGTCAATGTGCTCTGGATCAGCCGGCCGGAGTCGTTCGACTGGATAGCTCGGGATCCCATTAGCGGCGAGTATTCCGCCCTGGACGGCGACAACATATGGCAATCTCCCATCTGGGCCAGGGATATGGCACTGCTCGAGGACGGCGTTCCAGGCTATGATCAAATCGTAGGTCATACGCCTGTCCGCGAGCCTGAATGGTTCAAAACCGCCCGCGACGATTCCTTTCTTTTAACCTGCACTCTTGACGAAACCATAATCAGGCTCCCCTAACTAGAGAATATGGAAGAAAGATACCAAGAAGCTCTTCGGGCCGCGAAAGATCTATGCGAGGCAAACGACTCCCGTCTGCTCTATCTGACAGTTTTCGGAGCGGAACTCTACGGCACGGCCACAGGCTCGTCGGATCTGGACGCTCGCGGCGTTTTTCTGCCCTCTCTCCGCTCGATTGTTCTTGGCCAGGATAAAAGGAGCCTGCGTTATTCCACAGGTCAGGCGGCCGCGCGCAATACCGCGCGCGATATGGATATCGACCTCTGGTCGCTTTCGTATTGGACGCTAACCTTGCTCCCCGGAGGCGACACGGGCGCTCTGGATCTCCTCTTCTCTCCATCCAACGAAAAGCTTGTCCTCCTGCGCTCGCCATTGCTTGATCCAGTCTTCGCTAATCCCCTCAAATTCCTCGATCTGGCCAATAACCGGGCTTTCGCGCGATACAGTTTGTCCCAGGCCAAAAAATACGGCGTCAAAGGCTCCCGTCTGGGGACGATTAAAGCTGTATGGAAATGGCTTGAGGAGACGAAGACCAATGGCAAACTGGGGCCATATATCGATGACATAGTCAAGGCCGCGGACAATCCCCGCTATTGCTTCGCTAAAGACGGCGATTCGGGCCAGGATCTCGTTCTCTGCGGAAAAATTCACGTGGCCGGCGTCAAAATGGACGAATTCCGCGAGCGCGTCCGGCGGGATATGGATCGTTACGGATCGCGGGCAAAGGCCGCGGAAGAGAATCAGGGAGTCGACTACAAAGCCCTGTCCCACGCGCTTCGCGCCCTGGATCAGATGGACGAACTGCTCCTTACGGGCCGAATAAAGTTCCCTCTGGCAACCCGCGAGCGCCTGATTCAGGTGAAAAAAGGCGCGATTCCCTGGATCGAACTGGAGCCAATTATTCTCGCCAAACTTGCGGAAACGGATCGACTATACGATCGCCTGGCTTCCCGCTATACATTCGACGCGGCTTTCGCTCAAAATTTTCTGCTTGGCTGTTACGGTCTCGCCCGCGAACCAGACAAAAACGAGAGAGTCGCCGCGATACGCGATAAGCTGGCTGAAATCGCCAAAGAGGAAAACGTTGAAATTCTCTACGCCGTCGAAGCAGGTAGCCGGGCATGGGGCTTTCCATCCATTGACTCCGATTATGATGTCCGCTTTATTTACGCGAGAAAACCGATCAGTTATCTGACAGCGACGCCGGAGCGGGAG